>CAZYOX010000022.1:0-21001 GCA_964649285.1 uncultured Bryobacterales bacterium
CCGCGGGACGAGAATTCAGCAGCGCCGTCCGCCATTTGCTCCTGAGCCTCGTAGAGCAAGAAACGAACCCCTTGTAGCGATGGCGCGGGCAATGCGGAATCAAAGAGGGCTGCGCGCTTGTTGCAAACCGAATCGACGACCAGCTCCTGGAGGTGTCCGCTGCACATCAACTCCAACACGGGAGTCATCGTCGGCCACTCGGGAGCCAGGGCTTTGGGCCTAGTGTCTAGAGCCAAGTTTGCCCCTAGGGGGTTCTGCTCGAACCAGGCCACAACCGCCTGCGCACGCCGACGGGTACGGGCAATCCTATGCTTCGGATTGATAGGACCGTCTTTGCCCCAATAGGACTTATTGAGACCCGGGGACCTGAACAACGGCCAGAAGTGAAGTTCTTCGTACATGGCTTTTGGGGTTCCTGACTGCAGACGCCAAGAGATCAGCCGGTACCATCTCTCCAGCCAGCTCACTGCCTGCCGGTCTCGACCGCTTTGGACGGATCGACGCCCGCATCAACTTGCGCATAGTCGAGTTCGGAGCCACCCATCGAATGGGGAATTAAGTAGGCTCCGCTCATGACGATGGCGGCGACCAGGACGACGGCGCGGCTGACCCCTTCCTTCTTCTTCGGGCTGAAGCCGATCGCCGCGCAGGCGACGACCCAGGCCATCCACATGACGAGCATCTTGTTGTCGGTCCAGTCGCCGCCTAAGGGGAAACCGGTCCAGTATTCGCCAAAAGCATACTTCTGCACGATCGGTCCGAGCACCATGCCGCCGACGGTCATGCCGATCAGCGAGATCCAGGCCCATCGGCGCATGTTGAGCGGCGCGAATAGGGCGCCGAGGCCAGCTCGCATACCGATCAACACCGAGAAAAACATCATGAAGATGTGCGGCACGAGAATCGTTAGCGGTACATCGTCTTTGAAGCGCATGACGACATGCTCGTCTGGGGGAATCTCAATGGTCACGCCCTCCGGCGTGAACAATTCGATGTAGTATTCCACCTTGCCGGCAGCGGGCTGGGCGGGGATTAGTCCGACCAAGATCTTCTCGCCGTCTTCATCCGTTTCGCTCTCCATGGGGAGCGCCGCGAACTCGTCAGCAGTGCGGTAGCGCTTCCAGAACAGCGTTCCGGCCGCGCCGTTACCTGGGTCGGGAATCACGGCCCGAGCCGCCGGATTTGTCTTGATGGATACGTCGCTGCGGATCAAACGGTAAGAGTACTCATCGCCGCCTGCGGTGAATGCTCCGCGTTTGGGGTACGTCGGTCCCGTCGCCCGCTGATAAACCGCGGCGCTCAGCATCAACAGCAGCGCCAATACCCAGAGCAGCGCGCCGCCCGCGCCCGAAGCTTTCTTTGCCATCGGCTTATGAGTATAGAGAAGCGCCCGGAGGTTTGTTAGGGGGACCTCGACGGCGGCGATTGCTCAGCTTCGGGCTCCGCCGGGCTTACGGTCAGCCGAACTGCATTCGGCGACAGCGTGCGCACGGTCAAACGCTCGTCCCGCCGTACGTTCCTCTCGGTCAGATGGAACGTCCGCCGGCCTTCGGCCACGTTGGAGGCATCGACGCGTAATTCGAGATCAGCGGGGTCGATTAGGAAGAGATCGCGTTGCAATCCCGCCAACTGCACCTCCACTTCCTCCGGTTCGACGCTGTCCACTTGGTATGCCGGGTCAATGTTGTCGACGAGGACAGGAACGGTGAGCGTCTTCTGGCCTGCCTTGGAGCCGGCGACAAAGAGCTGCCACATGCCGACCGACAACAGAATGGCCGCGAGGGCGTCGACCCAGCGTTGCCGGACGCCCGAAACGAGGCGGCTTGGCCAGTTGACCGCCCTCGCACCCTTACCGCTGAAGCGCAGCAGCTCGCCCTCTAAATCGTCGGCCGATTCGACTAGACGAATCCTGCCGTGGCGGGCGACGGCGACCTCTCCACGTTCCTCGGAGACGACAATCACGAGGGCGTCCGTCACCTCGCTTAGACCGAGCGCCGCGCTGTGGCGCGTTCCGCGAGCATCGAGCTCGTCGGCGTTGGCGGAGAGCGGCAGATGCCCGGCGAATGAGGCGACCCGGTCGCCTTCGATGACCGCGGCGCCGTCGTGCCCGGAGGAGCCTGGGTCAAACAAACTCAACAGCAGCGGGCGGGTGAGCAGGCCGTCAAGCGGTTCTGCAAAATCGATGTGACGGGCGACAAGGTCCCTGCCCGGCAACACGAGCAGTGCACCGCAATGCGCGTGAGCCATTTCGAAAACGGTTTCGCTGATAATCTTGGCCGTCTCCTCGCGTTGAGGACGCTTTCGGCGCCAACTCCATTGAGACGTACGCTCGAACAACCGGCGAAAATCGTTTTGCAGAACGACGACGAGAGCGAGGACGAACACCGCGAGGAAGGCCTGGAAGATCCACGCCGTTAGCTGGAGCCTGAGTTCCAGCGCGGCCAGGTAAACGGCTCCAATCGTGAGCGCTCCCAAAGTCGCGCGACCCGCTCGGGCCCTCCTGAGCCAGACGATCGCGACATAGAAGGCGGCCGCCACCAGAGCGATGTCGAGTAATTCGGTCCAACTAAACGTGCCCATGAGCGTCCCTACGGAGACGCTGACTTGAGCTCCTCGCAGGCGAGCGCTGCAGCGACTGGATCGGGCTGGTAACGATCACCCGGTCTTCTTCGAGCTGCTGGACTTCCATGCACATTCCGACTCCGAGGAACCCCATCATCAACGCCGAGCCTCCCCAAGTTGATCCTAGGACATTCACGGAAATGGGCTCGGCAATGCGCGACGAATGCTTCACCAAGAGGGCTGCGCCCGCGCCAAGGTAAACCAACGAGTAAGCGTTGTTTTGAGTCTGGATCACCAAGACGTCGCCCGCCGACAGCTCGCTCAGGTAGATGCCTTCGACATCTCCGGAGCCCATGCCTTCTTCCTTGCGGTTCATGGCTGCATCCTCCTCGTTCCAGAAGCATGCAAGTGGTCTGCCGAACGGTGTTCAGCCGTTGTTTTTCAATGAGTTACGAGTCCAGCTTCCGGTAGATCCTGCCAGTACTAGGTACTTTGTGCATGGTCGAAAGGAGTCTAGAAACGCACAGCACGCATGGCGCTTGCCGCCTCCCGCGCCAATTCGTCGCAGCGGTTGTTGTCGGCGTGTTCGGCGTGACCCTTGACCCATTTCCAATGGACGACATGGGGCGCTAGGGCGGCATCGATCTTCTGCCACAGGTCCTGATTCTTTACAGGCTGTTTAGCAGCGGTCATCCAGCCGCGCTTCTTCCAGCCTTCCAGCCATTGGGTGACGCCGTTTCTTACGTACTCGGAGTCGATCTCGATCGAAACCTCGCAGGGCTCCTTAAGAACCCGAAGACCCTCAATCACCGCCGTCATTTCCATGCGGTTGTTGGTGGTTTCCGGTTCGCCGCCGGAGAGTTCTTTGGACTTTGCCCCGAATCGCAAAATGGCGGCCCAGCCGCCGGGGCCAGGATTGCCCAGGCAGGAGCCGTCGGTGATGAGAGTCACTTTCTTCACCTCACGATTGTAAGCAGCTTGACAGCCGCCTCTTGTTTTGGTATTTCTGTAATTATAGAAATATGGAAATCGATGCCAAGAGCTCCGATGCTGCCGTCCTTCGATGCGCCGACATGTTCAATGCGCTCGGGGCGGAAGCACGATTGCGCATTGTCCGGGCGCTGCTGCGGGCGCACCCAGGGGGCCTGGTCGTCGGCGACATTCAGGCGGCGCTGGAGATCCCGGCCTCAACGCTCTCGCATCACCTCGAGCGCCTCAAGCACGAGGGCCTGGTGACCATGGAGCGACAGAGCAACTTCCTGCGCTACCGCGTCAATGCCGATGCGCTGCAAGAGCTGATCGAGTTCCTGATGAAGGAATGCTGCGCTGAGAGCAATGTGGTCAGCGTGCAGGATTTGATGGCGTGTTGCCCTCCCGCAGCGAAGGGGAAGACGTGAAGATTCTTGTGCTATGCACCGGCAACTCCTGCCGCAGCCAAATGGCAGAGGGATTCCTGCGCAGCTTCGATTCGCGACTGGAAGTCGATTCGGCGGGATCGCGTCCTGCCGCATGCATTCACCCGAATGCCGTGCGGGTGATGGCGGAGGCGGGCATCGACATTTCGCGGGGACGCCCTAAGAATGTCTCCCAGTTTCTGGGCGATTCGATCGACTACGTGATTACCGTGTGCGGAAATGCCGAGCGCGATTGTCCGGCGTTCCTGGGGCACGTGAAGCGGCGCCTGCACATCGGGTTCCCCGACCCGGCGGAGGCGACGGGAGACCCGGAGGGAGTATTGACGGCATTCCGCGAGTGTCGAGATGAGATCAAGAAACGGTTCCGAGAATTCTATGAGACCGAGTTGTTGCCTCGCTTAAGGAGTGATGAACATGAGCCGAAAATCAGCAGTTGAGTTCGCTACGGAGGCGCGCCTCCATATTGCGCTCGAGTCGTCAAACGTCGACAAATCCGCAGAGTTCTACGGGACGCTCTTCGGCCAAGCGCCGTCGAAAGTGCGCCCCGGCTACGTAAAGTTCGAGGTCGAGAGCTCGCCCGTCAATCTGTCTCTCAATCAGGTCGCGACCGGGGGGAAGCGTACGCCCGGCGTCTCGCACTTCGGCGTGCAGGTGAAGTCGACCGACGCGGTTGCCGCGATGAAGCGGCGCCTCGAAAGCGCGGGCATCCCGGTGCGCGTCGAAGAGAACGTCACCTGCTGTTACGCCGTACAGGACAAAGTTTGGGTGAATGACCCGGACGGCAACGCTTGGGAAGTTTTCGTGACCCTAGACAACGACGCCGCCGGACCAGAAGATCCGACGGCTGGTTGCTGCACGGGCGTCTCGGCGGACTTGGTGGCTCTAAGCTGTAGCCGTTAGTCCGTGTTGACGGAAGGCGCTAGCTGGGAGACCAGGGTTGCCGATCGTTCCAGCCAGTCCAATGGGGGTGGGGTATTTGGGGTTGGGGTGTGGATTTGGACCTGCGCCCCCCGTGCAACCTCGTTTGCCGCGACTGTCTCTGGGCCATGGGAGGGGGCACATAGCATGGCGATTAGAATCGCCGCTGCCGGTATCACCATCGCTTTGAGCAGCCGATGCATTTTCTTGCCTCACTAGTAGAGACGAGGCGGAGCCGGAAAAGGTTCGGGCGAATTGAACATCTTGCAAGGATTTGATCTGTTGATTACGTCGGCTTAACAAACTGCTAGCCCCGGCCGCATGAAGACCAGAGATTAAATCCAATTGCGGAGTAGAATGGTTTATCGGTCTGGCCGTTTGGCAATTGGGCCGCCCACAAAGTCATGGATCACGGGAAAAAGCCGCGGTCGCTTGAAGGCGACCTGAGCGCACAGGGGACGCGCTTCGGCATCGTCGTCAGCCGCTTCAACAGCTTCATTACGGAGAAGTTGCTGGCTGGCGCTCTGGATGCCATCAGCCGTTCGGGCGGCGACTTGGATGCCGTGAGCGTAGCCAAGGTTCCCGGAGCGCTGGAACTGGCCGTGGCAGCCAAAGCCATGGCCGACAACGGATCATACGATGCCGTGATTTGCCTGGGCGCTGTGATTCGCGGCGAAACGACGCATTACGATCACGTCGCCGGCGAAGCCGCGGGCGGCATCGCCGCCGTCAGCCGCGAGACCGGCGTTCCGGTGATCTTCGGCGTGATAACTTGCGACACTGTTGAGCAGGCCATCAACCGTGCCGGCGGAAAGAGCGGGAATCAAGGATTCTCGGCTGCCATGACGGCGATCGAAATGGCTTCTTTGATGAAGAAGCTGAAGGCCTAGCAGGCGTTTTTTCATGTCTTCTCGACATCGCTCCCGCGAACGGGCGCTTCAGCTGCTTTATCAATGGGAATCGAGCGGCGAGATGCCCGAAGCCGTCCTCGTGAAGTACTTCAAGTCGTTGTCGGACTCGATTGGCGGCAAGGTCGTCAGCCAAGACAATTTTGCGGAACAACTGTTCTACGGCGTCACACGGCGCCTCGCGTCATTGGACGACGTCATCCAAAAGCATGCATCAAACTGGAAGCTGGACCGCATGGCCTTAGTCGACCGTAACGTGCTCCGCATCGCTGTGTTTGAGATGGATCAGGGCGATTCGGCGCCGGCAGTGGTCATTGACGAAGCGATTGAGCTGGCTCGCCGCTTTTCGGGCGACAAGTCGAGCAAGTTCATCAACGGAGTGTTAGATGCGATCCGGAAGACGCGCGAAGGTTCAGCGCCTGGCGATTAGCGAGATATAGCCGCTGGGTCCTCGGACGGTGGGCTGCGGCGCCGAGCCGCAATTGCAGCAGTCCTGTTTCGTATGACGTTTTGTTGCAGAAGGTAGCGTATGAAACGCCTCAGGTGGCCTCGGGCCCGTTGGAAGCGATTCGCTGTAGTTGCTGCATCGGCTGCGGTCGGCTGGTACTTGATTTGCTGTGCGTTGCTGGTTTCGTATCGTTGGGTCAATCCGCTTGTGACCACGGTTCAAGTACAGCGCAGGATTGAGTCCTGGTTCTCCGCAGACAATTACGAGTCGAGACAGCGTTGGATCCCTCTGCGCCAGATTCCTAGGGACCTGCAGCGCGCGGTTGTGGCCGCCGAAGACGGCGCGTTTTACGACCACTCCGGCGTCGACTGGGACGAGATGCGGATCGTGGTCGATGATGCCCGGCGCGGCCGTCGCGTACGAGGGGGCTCGACGATTACCCAGCAGTTGGTGAAGAACCTGTTCCTCACCACGCACAGCTCGATTTTTCGCAAGCTGCCTGAGTACGCGCTGACGCCGGTTGCCGAGATGGCGCTCAGCAAAGACCGCATTTTGGAGCTGTATCTGAACGAGATCGAGTGGGGTCCTGGCGTTTGGGGCGTAGGCGCAGCAGCGCAGTATCACTACAACAAGCCCGCAGAGCGGCTCGGACGCAATGAGGCGGCGCGGCTGGCAGCCTGCATCCCGGCTCCGCGAACGCGACGGCCCAACCGCATGGACTCCTACTCCGGCATCATCTTGCAGCGTATGGCCGGCCGCGGCTGGTGACTAGATCAAGTGGTAATAGCCACTGCGTTCGATTAGCTCGACGGGCATGTCGAACAGCTTCGACAGCGAACCATTGCTGAGGATCTCGGACTTGGGACCGTCGCCGAAGACCTTGCCTTGCTTCATCAGGACGATGCGTTCGATCTCGGGAATGATGTCGGGCAGATGATGCGTGACCAAGATGATGCCGACGCCGGTTTGAGCCACCTTGCGGAAAACCTCGCGCACCTCATGCGCCGAGCGCATGTCGAGGCTGTTGGTCGGCTCGTCGAGGATCAATGCTTGCGGGTCATGCACGAGGGCCCGACCCATCAAGATGCGCCGTGACTCGCCCGAGGACATTTCTGAAACGTTGCGCGCGGCCAGGTGCTCGATCTCGAGCAGTTCGATGATCTCGTCCGCCTTGGCTTCCATCGCTGGCGTGACTTCGTTGTGCGGCCAAAGCTCGAGCGTGGAGAAATAGCCCGAGAGGATCAACTCACGGCCTGAGGCGGGGCGCAAACTGCGGCGCAGCAGGTCGTCCGAGACGATGCCTAGCAGCGGCCGTAACTCGAAGATATTCCAATTTGTTTTACCCATAATCGAGAGCTCCGACGTTGGGTCGTAAAGCGGATGCAGCTCTCGGGAGATGGTGCGGATGAGGGTCGACTTGCCGCAGCCGTTGGGACCGATCAGGGCGACGTGTTGGCCGGAGGGAATCGCGAGGTTCAGGCCGTCCAGGGCGCGGGTTTCCCCGCGGCACACCGTGATGTTGCGGCAGTAGATCAGATCGGAAGCAGGCATGTGAGTCGAAAGGGCCAGTGTAGCTTGTGCACAGCTGGGCCCACCATGGATGAGGCCGTGAATCGGACGCCTAGCGCCCGTAAGCGGTGATCGCGAGCAGCGCCGAGAGCACGAAGAGGGCGGCGGCGGATGAGACGAGGCGAAAGGCCTTGCGGTAGTCGATGGCCGAGCCGCCTTCGGGATCGGAGGGTTCCCCAATCCAGATATCCGTGACAAGGCTGCCGTTCCGGTAGATGGGGCCGATCAGCCGGCGTTCCAAGGCTCCGGCGGTGGCCGCCTCACTCCAGCCGGCGTTAGGGCCCGGAATGATGGCGTGCTGGTTGAGGCCTACGCGCCAGGCCTTGCTCGCCGAACAACCGGGGACCAGCGCGGCAGCACCGGAGAGCAAGAGCCAGCAGAGGCGGGCTGGGAGCAGGTTCAGCAGGTCGTCCAGGCGCGCGCCGCACCAGCCGAAGCGGAGGTAGCGCTCGGTCTTATAACCCACCATAGAATCCATGGTGCTGACGACTTTGAAGACGATGATGGCAGGGAGGCCGGCGGCGGCGTAGAACAGAACCGGGCTGGCGAAGCCGTCGACGAGGCTCTCGGCGAGGCTTTCGATTGCGGCGCGGCGGCAGGCGGGGTCGTCCATCTTGTCGGTGTCGCGGCCCACGAGTTTGGCGACGGCGAAGCGAGCCTTCTGGAGGTTGCCTTGGGAGACGGCGTGGTCGACCTCGCGGCCATGCTTGAAGAGGTCGCCCAGGGCAATCATGCTGTAGAGCGTGAAGACGTGAAAAGCTTGTCCAGCAAGGGGATGAAGGTCGTGCAGCGTGATGGCGGCAAGGCTGAAAACGCCGAGCCACAAAGCGGCAAGCAACACGAAGAGCAGGCAACCGCCGATGTAGCCGTCGAGGCGGATGGAGCGCAGGAGTTTCTCGAACCAAGTGAGCGTTAAGCCCATTAAGCGGATGGGATGGAGCGGGTAAACGGGATCGCCCAATAGCAGGTCGAGGGCGACGGCAATCAGCAGCAACTCGACGCTCGGCTGGAGGATCGTCAGGTCCACTTGGACTTCCATCCCAAGGCGACGGCGCGCAGGATGAGGTCCATGGGGCCAGCTTCCGCCGCCTGCAACTCCGACCAGTAGGCAGACCACTGTTGCGGCTTCGCCGAGAGCGCGACGGCCATGGAGGCGGCCTGCTGACGCAGCGACTCTTGCGCCAAGCCTGCGGGCAATGTGCCATAGCGAATGCGATCGAGGACGGCGGCGAAGGCATAGGCGGCCGCGGCGACTCCCGGCTCGTAGAAGACAGCCTTGTCGTTGTCTTTGAGCAGTTGGTAGTCGGCTTCAGAAAGCAAGCGGGGCAGCAGTTCGTGCGCGCGCGCTTCGTTGAGACCAAAGCGTCCGAGGGCATGGAATAGGCTGCGGCCATAGGAGGGTTCGAGGCCGTTTTGCCAGCGTAGGGCCTCTTTGGTCGCGTCACGGACGGCGACGCCGATGAGTTCGCCAAGCTTGACGTGCGGGCTAGTCGCTTCCTTGGCTTTGCGCGAAGGGTCGAGCGGTGAGGCGACGCAGTACTGGTCGGTGCCGGTGCCGGTTGCGAGCCCAGCGGAGTACAGGCTCGGCACGGCCAGCTCAAGCAGCGCTGCGGCCTTTGCCTCGGTCATGGTGATCACGGCGCGGGCCTGCGCGGCAGGCGTGAGCGGCCAATTGAACAGCAGTATCGTGTTGATGGTGCCGTCGTGCGGGTTGAGCTTCGACCAGCCGTCTTCGCGCTCGTGCCAAACAGCCGGATCACCGGCTCGTGCGGCGTTGCCTTGCACGCCGGCGGTAACTACGACAATGACTTCGAGCTCTTCGAACTTCTCGCTGCGCAAGACGGCGTAGTTCATGTTGGCGGCGGTGCCCATGAGAGCCGTTTCGTCGGGCGGAAGGTCAATTTCGGCGCACGCAACGCGGTGGTAATGCTCGGCGCCGTGCCCTGTGATGACGCCGTGACGAGCGGCGTGAGCCTTGCCTTCGCAACTTTGGTGGTTGACCAGATAGCGCACGGCTTCGGTCTGGCCGCCGCCCACGGACGACGTGCTGAGAACGCGATGGGGCACGAGCAGGTTCGCGACGACGAAGCGTCCCAAGCGGCTAATAGCAGCGGTTTCGCTGCGGTACAGGGATTCGTTGGCTTCGTTCGACCACATGAAAAACCGGGGGTAGAGGGTTCGATTATGGCGAAATAGCGCGCAATTCGTCTTGCCTTGACTTCGCTCGCGGGCGCTGGATATCCTGCGGGAACCTCTTAGGCGCCCGCTGTGGGCCTAACAGGGAAGTCCGGTGAAATTCCGCCGCGGTCCCGCCACTGTAATCGGCGAGCCGATCCAAGAGAGCCACTGAGGCGAAAGCTTTGGGAAGGCTGGATCGGCGCTAGCGAATCGCGAGATTCGTTTGAAGCCGTAAGCCAGGAGACCTGCCTGAGAGCGTGTAGGCGCGTTTTTCCGCGTGGAATACGGAGTGCTGCCATGACTGGACCTTCTCAGGCCATTGAGTCGACGTCTCGCCGCCAGGCGAAGGCGAACCCTTCTCTACAGTCGTAACGTTTCTCCAAAGTTCGCTAGGAATAATCGCGCACTCACGCCGTCCGCCCACGGGTTTTTCGGGCGAGGAGGCGAAAAGTGAGCATTGCAACAAAACGCGGAGACGCAGGCCAAACCGGATTAGCCGGAGGCATTCGAGTGTCGAAGGCTTCGATGAGAGTCGAAGCATACGGCGCCATCGACGAGTTGATTTCATCCATTGGATTCGCTCGCTCTATTTGTTCGGACGACACGATCCGGACTCTTCTCAAACAGGTGCAAAGAGAGCTCTTCAGCTTGGGTTCGGCATTGGCGACGCTGCCCGAAAGCGGCAAGAAGCCGCCCGTGATCACGGCCGAGATGGTCGAGCAATTGACATTGGAGATCCATCGCATTGAGGCGATCGAGGGCGTATTGGCGGACTGGTCGATTCCTGGCGAGCACACGGCTTCGGCGGCGCTTGATGTGGCGCGAACGATCTGCCGCCGTGCGGAACGCGGCGCTGTCGCGCTCAAGGAATCGGGCGAGGATGTCGCTCCGGAAATTCTGGCCTACCTGAATCGGTTGTCGGATCTCTTGTGGATTCAAGGCCGGCTAGTGGAGTTCGGCGACGGCGTGAACGCTGCGTTGCGAACGGAAGGGAACTCTGGTCCGTGCTGGTCGCGCGCCTGGTAGGGGAGGAACCATGAAGAATAGAAATTTGATGGCTGCAGCGTTCCTGACGCTGCTCGCGTTCACTCCCGGCTTGAAAGCCGACAGCGTCAAGGGACACGTCCTCGACCCGGATGGGCTGGCGGTCGCCAATGCACAGCTGCAACTATTTGACCGGAACGGCGGAGTACGCCGGCGAGCAATGAGCGATGCGGAGGGAGCATACGCCTTCGTTAATCTGCCTGGGGGCAATTACTTGTTGGACGGTGAAGCGCCTGACGCGGCGATGACTGGTTCGCGGGAGGTTGTGATACGCGGCGACGAGACCGTGGACTTAGAACTGGCAATCTCAAGCGCTGATGTTGAGGTGATCGTAACGTCTTCGGGTACGCCGTTGCTGTTGACCGAAGTCGCCAAGGCGGTCGACGTGGTGGATTCCGAAGATATGGCTTTGCGCGACGAGTTCGCGCTGGGCGAGGCGCTGCGCGCTGTTCCGGGCGTGCGGGTGCGGCAGTCGGGCGGGCCGGGGAGCTTTACGAGTTTGCAGACTCGCGGCATGCGCACGTCGGATACGGCGCTGTTGATTGACGGTTTGCGCTTTCGTGACGCGACAGGCTCGCAGGGAGACGCCTCGGCCTTCTTCCAGGACATGACCATCGTTGATACCGAGCGCATAGAGTTCTTGAGAGGTTCTGGTTCGTCGCTCTATGGCTCGCACGCCATGGCCGGCGTGATCAACGTCAACTCCAGCCAGGGCGGCGGAAGGACGCATGGCGAGATTCTAGGCGAGGGAGGCGGTTTGGGCTTTCTGCGGGGCGTCGCGCGAGTGGGCGGCGGGCTGGCTGACGATCGGTTCATTTACAGCGGCGGCTTTTCGCATGTGAACGTGATGGATGGCTATCGTGATCTGTTCCCCTATCGCAATACGAGTGTGCAGGGGTTCGCGAAGTATCAATTCACGTCGAATGTTTCGCTGAGCGGACGCTTGTGGGGCGCCGATGCGTTCACGGCAGTAGCGGACAGCCCAGCATTCCCGGGCGAGGTGACGGCGAATTTTCCGGCGACCGGTAGCGTGCCAGCCGTCGCATTGCCGGTCGATCAAGTGGAGCGCTATGAGCAAGGATTGCCGTTCGACGCGGGGAACGCGACGTTCATCCCTTCGCCGGCGGACCCGGACAGCAGGCGTGAATCGGACTACGCCGCGGGAGCGCTGATCCTGCAGCACCAACTGACGCCGAACAATTCGTACCGCGTGGCTTACCAAGTCGTTGATACCGGCCGCTCCCACCGGGACGGCCCGGCAGGCATTGGCGAGTTCTACCAATACAGTGCGAATTCGCAGTTCGACGGCCGCATCGACTTGGTTCAGGCGCGGACCGATCATCGTTTGGGACCGAATCACTTACTGACGTTTGGATATGAGTTCGAGCGTGAGGCGTTCTACAACTTCGACACAGACGGAAGTCCGACCTCATCGCCGAGCGAGGTCGACATTCAGCAAGACAGTCACTCCCTGTTCGCTCAGAATCAGATGCGCTTCGTCGACGGGCGACTTCAGTTGGCGATATCAGGCCGGGCGCAGTACTTCCAAGTCGGAACCCCTGCTTTCTCTGGAGACATGAACCCCTACCTGGGGGTCGAGTTGGAAACGCCGCCGACGGCCTACACCGGAGATGTCGCATTGGCCTACTTCCTGCGTTCAAGCGGAACCAAGTTGCGTGCGCACCTGGGCAATGCCTACCGTGCGCCGTCGGCGTATGAGCGGTTCGGGGCGTATCCTGCATATGGGAGTTTCTACGGCGATCCGCGGTTAAACTCCGAGCGGTCGAGAGCCCTGGATTTTGGTATCGACCAATGGTTGGCTCAGTCGCAGGTACGGTTGAGTGCGACGTATTTCTACACGGAACTCCAGGAGTCGGTGGTCTTCGAGAACTCATTCCCGGCCGACGATCCGTTTGGGCGCTTCTTTGGCGGTTACGCCAACGGCGGCGGAGGAGTCGCTCGCGGCGTGGAGCTGAGCGGAGAGGTTTCGCCGACTTCCAGCACGCGCTTCCGCGGCTCCTATACCTACACGAATTCGGACTCGCGGACCCCGAGAATCGGGACGGATTACTTCGGCATTCCGGGACAGTCGGATCATCTCTTCTCGTTGACGGCCACGCAGTGGATCTCCCAGCGTTTTCACGTGGCGTTCGACATGTTCGCCGCGAGCGAGTATTCGTTCTCTCCTTACGGAGCGATGGATCGCCGGATGATCTTCGACGGACCAGTCAAGGCGGATGTAGTCTTCAGCTACGATCTTCCGCTGACCGATTCGCAGAGCGTGGAGATCTACGGCAAGGTCGAGAACGTCTTCGACAATCAATACTATGAGACCGGTAACGGCGCGCCGGGCGCTTGGGCGATTGGCGGAATGCGGTTCAAGTTCTAGTGAAAAGGCTCGCTGGAAATCTGCTGGCAGCGGGGGGAGCGGCGGTCATCGTTGCTCTCTTCGTATTTGCCTTCCGCTTCGACGGCGACCTGCAGCAGCCGACGCGCACGCGGGTTGCGGACGCTGTTGCGGCGCAGAGTGACCCGTTCCCGCGAACAATTACTGACGACTTCGGCGATACGTTGACCTTAGAGCAGGCGCCGCAGCGGATTGCTTCGCAGGCGTTGACGCTCGATCACATGCTATTGGCGATGGTGGAGCCGCAAAGGGTGGTGGCGCTAAGCGCCTATGCGCGCGATGAGCGCTATAGTTTCGCGGTGGAGATCGCGAAGCGTACGGAGGCCGTCGTGGCCACGGACGTCGAGGCGGTGTTGTTGCGCAATCCGGACCTGATGTTGACGGCCCATAGCGCCCGCGCGGATCAGGTGGAGCTGGCGCGGTCGGCGGGCATTCCGGTGCTGCGGTTGAATACGATCTTCGAAACATTCAGCCAGATCGAAGACCAGTTGACGGCGGTGGGGCGTATCACCGGTGAAGACGCAAAGGCGCTGGCCGTTGTGGAAGAGATGCAGCGAAGAGCGGCGGCGGCGAAGGCGCTGCGGCCGGTCGACGCCAAGCCGCCACGCGTGTTGGCGCTGACGGTCTACTCATCGAGCTACGGTAAAGGTTCGTTGTTCGAATACGTGGTACAGGAACTAGGCGCCGTCAACGTGGGTACGGAACAGGGGCTTGGACCCTACGGGCAGATCAGCGCTGAGCAGGTCGCCTCGTGGAATCCGGATTGGATCGTGGCCGGGGCGGAAGATGCCACGATCGAAGAAGTGCGCGAGCGGATGCTGAAAGACCCCGGCGTTTCCGTCACCGAAGCGGGTCGCAAAGGACAGGTGCTGGTGGTGCGGAACCGCGAGTTCTTGACGATGTCGCAGGAAGCGGTGGAACTGATGGAGAGCATGGCGCGGGCATTTTACGCGGAGGGCAAGTGAGCCAAACCGCAGTCGCAGCCGTAAAGCCGGCGGTGAGCCTCTCGCGGCCCAGAGCGGCACTGCTGTACCTGCCGACAGCGTGCGCGTTGTTGGCCATCGCGGTTGTGGCGGGGATCTCGATCGGTTCCACGTACATCGCCTGGGAGACCGTGGCGCGGGTCATCGCGGCACATTTGTTGCCGGCGGGCTGGGTGGACACGAGCGGCGTGACGGAAGCCGAGCAAGTGATCATCTGGATGATTCGTGTGCCGCGCGTGCTGGTGGCCGGCTTGGCGGGGGCGGCGCTCGCCGTGGCAGGCACGCAGATGCAGGGCATGTTTCGGAATCCGCTGGCGGAGCCGAACGTTGTCGGCGTGAGCGCGGGCGCCGCCTTGGGCGCCGTGGTGTCGTTTGTTACGGGGTTGGCTGCGGCGTCGGCGTTGTGGTTGCCGTTCAGCGCATTCGTCGGCGCCTTGGGCGCCTTGGCGGTTGTCTATTCGATTACGGCGCGAGCCGGGCGGACGCCGGTGGCGACGCTGCTCTTGGCGGGGATCGCGCTCAGCGCCTTGCTGAGTTCGGTGACGACGCTGTTGGTGTCGTTGAGCTTTGTGGATTGGCAGGTTTCGGCGGAAATCGTCTTCTGGCTGATGGGCGGGTTGGATAACCGCACCTGGACGCATGTGTGGATTTGCCTGCCCTTCGTGACCCTCGGAACATTCGTCGCGCTTTGGTATACGCGGGATTTGGACTTGATGCTGCTGGGCGAAGAGACGTCGGCGTCGCTGGGAGTGAACGTCGAGGCGGTGAAGAGGACGGTGCTCACAACCGCGGCTTTGTTGACGGGCGCCGCGGTGGCCGTAAGCGGCGTTGTGGGATTCGTGGGTTTGGTTGTGCCGCACGCGATCCGGCTGATTGTGGGGCCGTCGCATCGTACATTGGTCCCGGCTAGCGTGGTCACGGGCGCGCTGTTTATGATCGGCTGTGATCTGTTGGCGCGGACGATTCATCCGCCGACCGAGATCCGCCTCGGCGTGGTGACGGCTGCGTTCGGCGCGCCGTTCTTCTTGTACCTGTTGAGGCAGCGCGGCAAGGCGCTGGGATATTTTTGAGCGGCCTGAGCATAAGGAGCGCCGGCCTGTGCATCGATGGGCGCTGGCTTGTTGAGGGCGTGAGTTTCGATGTCACCGCAGGCGCCGTGACGGCCCTGGTGGGGCCGAACGGCTCTGGCAAGTCAACGATCCTGCGTCTGCTGGCAGGCTTGTGGCGGCCGACCAAGGGCGAAATTGAGTTGGAGGGAATGCCGCTGCGCAAGATGCGCAGACGAGATGTTGCGTGCCGGTTGAGCTTCGTCCCGCAAGATACGGGGATCGATTTCGGCTTCAGCGTGCAAGAAGTCGTGGAGATGGGCCGGCACCCGCATCGAGGACGCTTTGAGCCGCTGGAAGAGAGCGACCGGCGCAGCGTGACGCGCGCTTTGGAGCAGGCGGACGTTGCCGAATTGGCTGCGCGGCCGGTGAACGAGTTATCCGGCGGCGAGCGTCAGCGCGTCTTGATCGCCCGCAGTCTGGCGACTGAGGCGGAAATTCTGCTGCTCGACGAGCCGACTTCGAACTTGGACATCGACCACGGTCTTGAGGTGTTGACCTTGCTCCGACGCTTGGCGAATGAAGGCAAGTCCGTGGTCGTCGCCTTGCATGACCTCAACGCTGTGATGCGTTTCGCTGACCGGGCGATCGTCTTGGACGGCGGACGCGTGAACATCGATGGGACTCCCGCCGAGGCATTGACCGAGAGCGCTGTTGCGGCCGTCTTCGGCGTGCGGCTTGAGCGCTTACAGCGCCAGGACGGTAGCCCCGTCTTGGTATTCCATCGCCGGGACGACGACGCGACGATCGGAGTCTAACGAGATGGCTGCGCGCGCGCTGATGGTCGCGGGGACGGCTTCGCACGTGGGTAAGAGTTGGATGGCGACGGCGATCTGCCGGTTGCTCCGCAGGCGCGGCGTGCGCGTTGCGCCCTTCAAAGCGCAGAACATGTCGAACAACTCTTTCCCCTGCGTCGGTGGAGGAGAGATCGGGCGGGCCCAAGTGGCGCAAGCGGAAGCTTGTGGGCTGGAACCGCACCCGGACATGAACCCGATCCTGCTGAAGCCGACGTCAGACCGCCGCAGCCAGGTGGTGGTGCAGGGCAAGGTCTGGCGCGACCTGAGCGCGGCGGAATACTACGAACAGCACGGCTACTTGGCGGGTAAGGTCGCGGAATCGTTCGAGCGGCTCCGGAAGCGCTATGAGTTTGTCGTGGTCGAGGGCGCCGGCAGCATCGCCGAGTTGAACTTGGTCAAGACGGATTTGGTGAACCTGGGTTTCGCAATGCCGTTCGGCATCCCCGTGTTGCTGGTGGCCGACATCGACCGCGGGGGCGTCTTTGGAGCGTTGCACGGGACCGTGGACTTGCTTGAACCGGAGCAGCGCGATTTAGTGCGGGCCTTCGCAGTGAACCGCTTTCGCGGCGATGCGCAACTCTTCGAGAGCGGTCGAAAGCTCTTGGAGCAGAAGACAGGTAAGCCTTGCTTCGGCGTATTTCCCTACGCGCCCGAAATTGCAGTAGACGAAGAGGACGGCGCCGCCCTGGAGGCTGGTCGCTGCCAGGGGAAGCATGCCGTGGCGATCTTGCGCTTTCCGCGGATCTCTAACTTTGGCGACTTTCGCCTGCTGCGCCAGGCTCGCTGGATCGATAAGCCGGTTGCCGGGGATTTCGACGCGGTCATCTTGCCGGGAACGAAGAACACGGCGGCGGACTTGGAGTGGATGCGCGCGCGGGGGCTGGATCGTTGGTTGCTGGAACAGCACAGAAGCGGCGCCAGAGTGCTGGGGATCTGCGGGGGCTACCAAATGTTGGGCGAACGGATTGACGACCCGCTGGGCGTGGAGTCGGATCAGCGTTGCGTTCAGGGCCTAGGATTGTTGCCGGTAATGACCGTGATGACGGCGGAGAAGATCACCGAGCGCGTCGAGGCGCAGACTGCGAGTGGAGTTTCTTTTGCGGCTTACGAGATTCACATGGGGCGGACGGATCGTCCAGCGGATGCGGAGCCGCTGGCTTGGGTGGGCGGCCGCCCCGAGGGCCTGCGCCTGGACGGCGTCGCCGGCAGCTACTTGCATGGCGCTTTGGAGAACCCGGCGGTCGTTGAAGAGTGGCTGGGGTTCCGCCCCGAAGATGCGGATTCAAAGGAAGCGATGTATGACCGCCTGGCGGATTGGCTGGAACATTCGGCGGACCCGCGGGTTCTTGCGGCGCTGTTAAACGTCTAGGCGAGGCCGCCGCGTGCTAGAATCCGGGGCGGTTGGAGCACTTCATGTTGCGTCTTTTCTTTTCCACTCTCTTTCTTGCCGCGATCGTTTCCGGCCAGACCTTCGTCGTGCAGCATGCCCGCCTGATTGACGGCAACGGCGGGGCGCCGAGTGAGGACTCGGCGCTGGTCGTTGAAGACGGTCGAATCACTTACGCCGGGCCATTCGCCGGGGCCACGATACCAGAGGGCGCGCAGCAACTGAACATGCAGGGCAAGACCATTGTGCCCGGCATCATCAACGGGCACGGACATGTCGGTCTGACCAAGGACCTCAAGCAGGACCAAGCCAACTTCACGCGGGCCAACGTGATCAAGAACTTGCAGATTTACGCCAGCTACGGAGTCACGACGACGACGGACATGGGCACGTCTCTGGACTCGATCATCGAATACCGCGACCAACAAGCTAAGGGCGAGTTCGACGGCGCCCGCGTGCTGACGTCCGTGCACGGCTTCACGGCGGTCGACGGCTATCCGACGCGCGTCGCCGGGGTGAAAGGAACCGCCAACGAGGTTTCCACTCCCGAACAGGCCCGGCAGCTTGTGAACAAATTGGCGGACCAAGGCGCGGACCTGATCAAGATGTGGGTTGACACGCACCATGGGGCGTACCCCAAGTTGGCGCCGGAGATCCGCACGGCGATTATTCAACAGGCGGCGCAACGCGGCATCCCGTCCTTTGCCCACGTTTACGAACTCGCAGACGCGAAGCAGATGGCGGCGGCGGGGATTCGCATCCTGGGACACAGCGTGCGCGACGCCGAGGTCGACAATGAGCTGATCAGCTTGATGCTCAAGGGCGACGTGACCTACATACCGACGGTGATGCGCGAGGCCGGCACATATATGTACGGCACGAATGCGCCGTGGGCCGACGACCCCTACTTCACGAGGAGCCTGACCGCGAATGAGTTGCAGGCGCTGAAGACGAGCTTTAAAGCATCGCAGGCCGATCCGGCGCTCCAACGCGAGGGCCAGTCTGACTTTGACATGGCGCTGAAGAACGTCAAGATCTTGCACGATGCCGGCGTCAACATCGGCTTCGGACCGGACACGGGCCCCCCAGGACGCTTCGCCGGCTACTTTGAGCACTTGGAAGCCGAGAAGTTGGTTGAAGCCGGACTGACTCCCATGGAAGTGATCGTCGCCTGGTCCAAGACGAATTCCCGGGCGCTCGGAATCGACGACGACTTCGGGACGCTGGAGGCCGGTAAAGTGGCCGACTTCTTGATCCTAAACGCCAACCCGCTGGATGACATGAAGAACGCCAGGGCTATTCACAGAGTCTTTATCGGCGGCAAGCGGTTCCGCTGGTAAAACCAAGAGTGAGTTATCTTCGCGTTGCTGCCATTGCCGGGGCGCTGGCCGTCTCGGTCGCCTGTTCTTCGTCGATCGAGACGAATGACGCCGCGCTACATCGGCTGTTCGGGGAATACTACGAGTTTCTGCTGCGCAGCAACCCGGAACTCGCAACAGAGGTCGGGCGCCGGGATTACAACGACCGGTGGACCGACTACTCCCGGCAGGGTCGAGACACGTTTCGCGCCGAACAACGCTCCTTTCTGGATCGTGTCCAAGAGATCTCCCCTGACGGGCTGACGGAACAAGAATCCGTCAGCCGCGCCTTGCTCATCGACGACCTGGAGAAAAGTCTCGAAGGGCAGGAGTTAGAAGATTATCTGCTCAGCATGAACCAGTTGTTCGGACTGCATGCGAGAGTGCCGCTAACGATCGCGCAGATGCCGACGGATACGGTCGCCGATTACGAGAATATTGTGGCCCGCATCGAGGCGACGCCTGCATACGCGGATCAAGTCATCGCACTGCTGCAGGAAGCCATCGGCGCCGGGATTGTCCAGCCTCGCTATATCGCCGAGATCATTGCCGGGCAGATTGACGCGCAGGCCGGACTTAGCGCCGCCAACTCGCCCCTCTTGGCCGCCTTCCGTGATTTTCCTGATGCGTTGGATGTCGGCAGGCGCGACGTATTGGCCGATTCAGCGAGTCGGGCCTACGAGAGCGCTTTCCAGCCGGCTTGGAGAAAGCTGTCCGCCTTCATTCGCGAGACATATGCGCCCGCTGGCCGGGCTGATATTGCTGCGACGAGCCTGCCCGACGGAGCCAACCGCTACGCCTATTTAGTGCGGCGCTACACGACGACGAACATGACGCCTGAGGAGATCCACGAGCTGGGTCTCAGCGAGGTGGAGCGAATCGAAGCGGAGATGGACGAGATCGCCCGCTCCGAGGGCTTCCGTGACGCGGCGAGCTACGAACAAATGCTGAATGCGTCGCCCGCCCAGCATTTCTCCAGCAAGGAAGAAATGCTGGAATACTGCCGCAACATCGCCAAGATCGTGGACCCAGGGTTGCCGGACCTGTTCCTGAAGCTGCCGCGCGCTCCCTTCGGCATTCGGCCGATCCCGGAAGATACCGAGGCGGCTTCGGCCTCCAACTATCAACAACCGGCCTCGGATGGGTCTCGCGCTGCTTGGTTCAACCTGAAGGCGTACCGTCCCCAGGATCAAGTACGTTTCGACAAGGCGGCGCTGGTGCTGCACGAGACCAATCCGGGGCACCACTTGCAGATCGCCCTTCAGCTGGAGTTGGAGGACGTCCCGGAATTTCGCAAGATTTACAGCGCAACCGCGTACATCGAGGGTTGGGCGCTCTACGCGGAGTCTTTTGGGGAGCAACTCGGGGCTTACCGAGACGCGGCGAGCCGTTTCGGGGCCCTGGAAAGCGAGCGCTTCCGGGCGCGGAGATTGGTGGTCGATACGGGCATCCACGCCAAGGGTTGGTCTCGTGAGCAGGCGGTGGCCTATTTGGGTGATGAGTCTGAAGTGAATCGCTATGTCGCGTGGCCGGGGCAAGCCTTGGCCTACAAGATCGGGCAGCTCAAGATTCTGGAATTGCGCGAGCGCCTGCGGCAGCAGATGGGCGAAAGCTTCGATATCCGCAAGTTTCACGACCTGATCTTGCGCAACGGTCCATTGCCGCTCGACCTGCTGGAAGCCCGCGTGCTGGCAGAGGCCAACTAGGCGTTGAACCGCTCGCGAGCTTGGTCTGAAACAAAACAAAACTGGGCATAAATCGTTCCATCGAGGGCCCGGTTTGAGGCCCTGGAAACGACTGTGCTACTGTCACGTCTTAGCTCCCGGAGGAGAACGAGATGCGAGCCATCGGCTTAATTGAAACCAAAGGCATGGTCGGCGCCATTGAAGCCGCCGACGCGATGGTCAAGGCCGCCAACGTC
>CAZYOX010000023.1:0-20981 GCA_964649285.1 uncultured Bryobacterales bacterium
GACTCACCGCGCGGGCAATCGAACATTATGAGCGTGCGCTTGCGATTGACTCTGAAATAGGGTCTGCACACTTGGGTCTGTGGTCGGACCTGATATCCCAGGCGCGGTTCGCGGAAGCTATTACGCATCTGGAAAAGGCAGCGCGAAGCTCGGAACCCGCCGTTCGTCAGGCTGCATTGGAGGCCCTGCAGGCTATCCAGAGTATGGGGAAGCCGATTTAGCCGTCCCTGCTTTTGCGTCGTTCTGCCTCGGTCTTTGACCTCGAAAGCCGAGGCCTTTCCTTTGGTCGCCCCGTCACAGCGTCCCATGCGCTAGCTAAGCTACTGAAAACATGGGCATGGTGCTCCTGATAGAAAGTGCCAGGCCCTGGGAGGCCAGCAGAGCCCGGAGCATTTGATATATTCGTTTGAGGGGTTGGACCCTCGGGGTCCGGGGTAAAGGGGTTGAGGTTGGGCCGCTGCACATTCTTGGCGCCGGTTTCTGCAATTGGGCTCACAGCCCAAGTGAGCCAACCTTTGTCTCCGCGCTCGCCCCTCAACCTTAGTTAGAAGAGGAGCAAATGACAACGAGACAGTTACTGGCGCCAGTCGGCGCCCTGTGCACGATGCTGGCCTTGGCGACCGTTGGTCTGCTGACGCCAGAGTTCGCTTGGTCACAAGCGAACTTAGCTACTTTCTATGGGACCGTCAACGATCCCAGCGGCGCCTCGATTCCCGGGGCGACGGTGACGTTGACAAATCAAGACACGCAAGCCGTCACGACGAAGAGCACGGGCGCCAACGGCGGCTTCGCTTTTACGTTTATCCCCGTCGGCACCTACAGCCTGGCCATCTCGTCGGATGGATTCAGGCCCTACGTGCGCAACGGCATCTCGTTGACCGCCGGACAGCAGCTGCAGGAAACCTTTGCAATGGAGCTGGGCGCGGTTACCGACACGATCACGATTGAGGGCGAATTGACGCAAATCAATACGGTATCGGCCCAACAGCTCCAGAGCTATGACATTACCGACGCCCGCGAGCTGCCGCTACAGAGCCGCAACGTCTCGGGTCTGCTGAAGATCGCCGCTGGGGTTGTTCCCAGCGAAGGTAACGATGGCACGGGAGTCAACCTGAACGGAGTCGGCCGGAATGGAACTGTGTACTCGGTAGACGGTACCAGCGCCAGCGGCAATACCGGCAGCAACAACCCAGGGGCATATCAGGGCGGCAACCTGATCGACCTGCTCAGCGTGGAAGGCGTTGAGGCGGTCAGCGTGGTCAAGGGCGTCATTCCCGCCGAGTACTCGAATACGCTGGGCGGCCAGGTCAATATGGTGACCAAGTCCGGCACGAACGAGTGGCACGGCAGCTTGTTCGCGAATCACCAGAACAGCGCGCTGAATGCGCGGCTCCAGAGATCGGCGACGAAGCCTCGCCTCACCTTCAATCAGTTCGGCGGTTCGCTGGGCGGTCCAATCGTCAAGGACAAATTGTTCATTTTCGGAGTCTACGAAGGCTACCGGAGTTCGGAGGCGAGCTTTGAGCAGGGTAATGTGCCGACTCAGAGCATCCGTGACCAACTGACAGCGGCCGTGCCGGAATACGCGCTGGCTTTGGCGGCTTTCCCGCTGCCGAACGAGTCGGTGGCGCCCGGAGCGACGTCCGGGCTGTTTGCAACCACACGAGAAGCGGTCCGCGAGGACAATCACTACGACCTGAAAGGTGACTGGGTGATCTCGACAAACAGCCGTCTGGCGGTCACTTACAGCCACGGAGAGCCGTACCGCACGGATCCGCGCTATCTCATTGACGACCCGCGTACATGGGTGAACTCGATGGACCGCGGCAACGTCAGCTTTACGACCGGAGGCGCCACTTGGACGTCCGAGAGCCGCTTCGGTTACAACCGGACGATACAAGATCGCGTCGACCAGTTCTTCAATCAAGTAGCCCCTGGCGGCACGGAGAGCATTGTCTATGGGCGCCGAATTCCGCGTCTCTCGACGCCTTTGGGCTGGAACGGTCCCGACGGTGAGATCAACCACTCCGGCGGTCCGATGACGCAAATCGAACAGAAGTATGCGCGCTACGTAGGCAACCACTCGTTCAAATTCGGCGGGAACTACCTACACATGAGCGGAACGCGCAACAATCCGGAGATTCCGAGCTTCTTCTTCTCGAGCCTCGAAGCGATGCTGAACAATGAGCCGAGCGAAGTCGTGTCGACTCTCGGTTCGGGCCTGTACACTGGGCGCCAACACAGCTTCGGCTTCTTCGCTCAGGACGACTGGCGCCTTGCCCCGAATTTCACCCTGAACCTCGGGGTCCGGTACGATTACTACTCTAACTTCGTAGCCGAGGGAGAGGGCGGAACGCCGAACGCCGGCTTGTACAATCCGAACTCGATGAGTCTGGATGGACGGTTCGACGTTGGGCCGTACCTGCCTGCCGACCAAGCCTATCGGGACGACGGTACGAACTTCGCCCCGAGAGTCGGTTTTGCTTACAGCCCGGGTGGATCGAACAAGACGTCGATCCGCGGCGGATTCGGCATGATGTACAGCAACATCGTGCCGGAAATCTTCTGGAACCTGGTCTCAAGCGCACCCAATGTGCCGTACCGCTACAACTTCGGTCCGGCGGACATCGAGCGCTTCGGCATCAAATACCCGCAGTTTAACGATGACTTCATGGGCTACGTTCAGCAATCGATCCAGGATTCGGATCAGGTGAACGTGACGGGCATCTACAACCCCGAGTTGGAGAGCCCTTACACGATGCAGTTCTCGTTGGACATCCAACGCCAGCTTACGCCGACGTTGCTGTTCCAAACCGGCATCGTGGGAACGCGCGGCGTGAAGTTCATCATGTTCCGCTTCGCCAATGCTCTCGACCGCGCGACCGGTCTGCGGCCGAACCCGAACTTGGCGCAACCGTACTATGTCGACAACTCGCAGATGTCAACGTACTGGGGATGGCAGAACTCGCTGAAGAAGACCTTCTCGAACCGCCTCAGCTTCGACGTGAATTACACGTGGTCGAAGGCGCTGGCTAACGCTGGCGGCGACGTGGGAGCGTACTACGACGGCGAGAACGGCACCCGTAACCAGAACTTCTTCGATCTGAGAGCGGATCGCGGACCGACGGGTTCCGACTTAACGCACTACTTCAGCGCGGCGTGGGTCTACGAGTTGCCTCGGTTGACGTCGGCCAACTCGGTCGTCCAGCACGTGCTTGGCGGCTGGCAGGCCACAGGCATGTTCAGGGCACAGACTGGACTGTCTGCCATCATCACGCAGAGTTCGTCCACACCGTCGCAGCGCGCTGACTATGTCGGCGGCGAGGCAGTGCTGGATAACTACCGCGACACGCTGCAATACCTGAACCCGGCGGCCTTCGCTAAGATTCCGGTCAACAGCGTCTCTGGCGCCCCGATTCGTCCGGGCAACGCTGGTCCCGGCGTCGTCCGCAATCCTGGCCTGTGGAATTTGGATTTCTCGCTCGCGAAGAACTTCCAGATTCAAGAGGCTATGCGTCTACAGATCCGTACGGATATGTTTAACGCGTTGAATCACACCAACCTGTCGGGCTTGCGCACCAGCGTGAACGACGCCTTCTTCGGGCAGTTGCTCAGCACGCGCGGCGCCCGCGTCATCCAGCTCAACGCGCGGCTGACGTTCTAACCACGGCAGTCTAGCGCTGTTAACAACCACTGGCCTCGGTTCCCCGACAGCGGGAACCGAGGCTTTTTTGTTCAACAAGAGACATAGCCTCGACGGGCGCCAGGATGGGGAGATGTTAGCGGAGTGGATTGCGGTAGCGTCCTGGCGAACACTAGGTTGTGTGGATTTTCGAAGCGGACCTGGGGTTGACGCGGGATCCACGTTACGCGCCGTCGGCCCGATTAGTCGCTGATGACCGCGCCGCGTCCTTCAATCCGCCAAATCACCAGCGGATCTTTCGGGGCGGTTGCTGGGTCGAACGTTTCGCCCAGTTCTTCGGCGAGGTGCGCACGGTAGGCAGTCGCTTCCTCTCCCGTAAACGTCAGCTTGGCCAACGTGCCCTCACATCTGCGGTGTATCCTTCGGCCGACAACGGAAACACGATTGTGCCGTCGACGACCTTGATCTGGATCGCTTTTCCCTCCTCGTCGGCGATATCCACCCAGCAACCCCGCATCGGGCAGACGTGGGCCACAACGCCTGATACACGAACGACCTTGCCTTCGTTCGCTTCCGCTTGGGCGAGAAGTTCACCAATACTGCCGAAAACGTCAGCCTGCAGCGGTTCTCCATAAGACCCAGTAGGGTCATCTTTGTGCAGCGCGGCCGGCTCTTGCTCGGGACTCATGAGCGCCGGTTCGTGTTCAGAATCCGAATGGCCGGCAGCAGTTTCGCCGGCATTTTGATTCCGGGCGTGGGACGCGCAGGCCGTGAGGCTCAGAGCGAGCACGGCGGTAAGGAACGAATACTTCAAGATGTCCTTCCTTATGTCGAGCGGTTGGAACTCAACGGCATTGTACGACAAGGGTGAATTGGCGAGCGTCCGGGTGACCGCCAAGTTTAATGCCATGCCCTTAGCGGTAAGGCGGATTGACCTTAGCGGTACATAGAACACTCTACTGTCGGATCTGCCAGGCCACGACATGAGCGACCGATCAACAAACGGGCAGGCCTATGAATTGTCCTTGCAACAACTTATGACCTTTCCGCGATGTTCTCCACCGGTTGCAGTTCACACAGCAGTTCTTCGGTTCGCCCTGCACGGAAGCGCGAATCGCCCAGAATCTGCGCATTTTACGCCTGAAACTCAACGCTTGGAGCAATATCTCCGAGGCCATAGTTAATCGGGTCGATGTCAGTGTTTTCATTGACTGACGAAATTTACGACAACGGCTTATCCCTTTAGGAGGAGCAAGAATTTGTCGTCTCACAGCACTGAAAATCAGGACGTCGCCGCTCTGATGAATCGCAGCGAATTGGATGCAGGGAGCTATCAGACCTTCTTGCCCTCGCCGCAGCAAGAGAAGAAGCGCAGCAGCGTCCTCCCGCCGACCCAGCGAGGGGACTCGGGAGCCCCGCAAATTGAACCGCTGGACGCTCTGCCGGCAATTGCCAAGGCGTTCGCCCGCGGCGAGGAAACTATGGATTCCTTGGCAATGATCGAGGTTGCCGCCCGCATGATTACGGGCTCCCCGATTTCTCTGTCCGGCGAGCGACTCGAAGCGGATTGGCAAACATTGCCGACGAAGGAATGCACGGCGTTTGTCGGCCTCGTTGGCGGCGCAGGGACGACAACCGTGATGGCGAACGCTGCCGCAGCCTTGGCGTCCGTTGGTAAGAGGGTGGTTCTAGCGGACCGGGGTCCGTCGTTGTTGCCCTTCTATTTTGGGGGGCGCAGTTTTCGTTCTAGTCCCGCCTCTTTCGTTCCTCGGGGGGCCCATGCGGGTCCGATCCATCTGGCGACCGGTCCCGCCGACGCCGTTTCGGATGAATGGTTGCTCAGGGGCGTTGCGGAGTTTCAGTACGATGCGGATCTAGTGTTGTTGAACGGCGCGGCGGCTGGTTCGTCGGAAGGCCGTCAGTGGACGGCGCGTGCCGCAAACCTTGTATTTCTGCTGACGCCGAGCCCGGCGTCACTGCTCCGGTTGCCGGGGGCGCTAGACGAGTTTCGCCGGCTGAACGGCAATCGCAAACCGCCCTCACTGTTGCTGAACCAGTTTGATCCCAGAAGCGGGCTTCACGCCGAGATTCGTTCTAGCCTTTCCAAGCAGTTCGGAGAGCACCTGCTGCCTTTCGTGATTCGGCGAGACGAGGCCTACCCCCATTGCTTGGCCGCAGGCGGCTCAGTCGCCGAACTCATGCCCGAATCCGAAGCCGCTGCGGATATCCAAGACCTCATCGAATGGATCCGCAATAACGCCGCATCGACTGACTTCTAGCCATGTCACAAAGTACTTCCTATCTTCAACTTTCCGACGCCGGGAAGACGAGAGGCCTGCGGCGCATTGTCCAAGCGCTGTTGGTCTTCCTCGCAGTCGGCGGACTTGGCACGTTGGCGACTTTCCCGCTTGCTTGGCAAGACCAAGCCATTCTCGGGGGAGCGTTGTTCGTATTGGCATGGACCGTGAACCGCTTATCCGACTCGCGGGTAGCGACGCTAACGCTTGTCGCCGTCTCCGTTTTCGCCACGGTGCGCTACTTGTGGTGGCGCTTTGCGGAAACGTTCAGCTATGTGAGCTATCACGCCGGACAGGAAGGATGGGTCGACCTATTCTTCGTCACCTTACTGCTGGCAGCTGAGACTTACGCTTTCGTCATTCTGATCCTTGGTTACTTCCAGACGATCCAACCGCTGGATCGCCGTCCGGAGCCGTTGCCCGAGAACGTGGAGGATTGGCCGACGGTAGACGTCTTTATTCCGACTTACAACGAGCCGCTATCCGTTCTAAAGCCCACTGTGCTTGCCGCCAGGAACATCGACTGGCCGCGAGACAAGATGCGGGTATGGGTGCTCGATGACGGATGCCGCAACGAAATACGCGACTTTGCCGAGCGTGCGGGAGTGGACTACGTCGGAAGAGTCGACAGTCGTTTCGCAAAGGCCGGAAACCTCAACAACACGTTGCGCAACAGCACAGGCGAATTTATTGCGATCTTCGATTGCGATCACGTTCCCACGCGATCGTTCTTACAAATGACGGTCGGTGCGTTCCTCAAGGACCAGCGTCTGAGCATGTTGCAGACGCCACACCACTTCTACACTCCGGATCCGATCGAGCGCAACCTCGACGTTTTCCGGGAGATTCCCAATGAAGGGGCGTTGTTCTACGGCGTCATCCAGAAGGGAAACGATTTTTGGAACGCGACATCCTTCGCCGGCTCGTGCGCCGTTCTTAGGCGGACGGCGCTGGAGGAGATTGGCGGCATCGCGGTGGAAACGGTCACGGAAGACGCGCATACCTCTCTGCGTTTGCTCAAACGAGGCTGGAACACCGCATATCTCGATATCCCGCAAGCTGCCGGACTGGCGGCCTTCAGCTTGCGCGATCACGTGAACCAGCGCATCCGTTGGGCGCGCGGCCTCACACAGATCCTGCGCATCGAGAAGCCGCTTTGGTCGCGCGAACTGACTTGGCCGCAGCGACTGTGCTATTTCAACAGCTCTGTCCATTTTCTCTATGCTCTGCCGCGTCTGATTTTCCTTACGGCGCCGCTGGGCTTCCTCATCTTCGAGTTTTCGAACTTTTATGGCTATGTGTTGGCCATCTTGGCCTACGCTTTGCCGCACCTGTTCCTCGCCACGTTGACTAACGCCAGGTTGCAAGGCAGCTTCCGAAACCCCTATTGGAATGAGGTCTTCGAGGCCGTTCTCGCGCCGTTCATCTTGATACCGACGACATTGGCGTTGATCAGTCCGAGGAAGGGCGTGTTCAACGTGACGCCGAAGAGCATGAACCGCAACGCTAAACGCTACGACTGGATCATGGCGGCGCCCTTCTTGGTGCTGGCCGCTCTAAATCTGTTCGGCATTGGGCTTGGTATCGAAAGAATTCTTTCGGGCTCCGGAGAGGCCGGCACGATCGCGATCAATATCGCTTGGGCATTGTACTCGACCATGACGCTTGGCGTCGTATTGGCCATCGCCGAAGAGCCGGAAGAGTTGCGCGGCGAATCGCGTATTCCGGTGGAGGTTGGAGCGTTCCTGGTGGCGCCCGACGGCAAGAAGCTCGTCGGCGAAACTCGCGATCTCTCCTACAGCGGAGCGCGCATTGAAAGTCCGGACGCGGCATCGTTGAAGCAGGGCGAGCAAACGGCGGTCGGCTTCAACATCTGCGGGCAGGAATTAAGAATTCCGGCTCGCGTCGTTCGCGTCGACAAATGGTCAGCCCAGATTCGATTTGCCAATTTGAGCCTTCCTCAGGAAGAAGCTCTCACGCGCGTCATCTTCAGCCGTGCGGATGCTTGGGTCGGTTGGAACGACCGCTACCCGAAGCGCTTCGGCCCCTTCACTAGCCTCGTACACCTCCTTCGGCTGTCCCTGGTTGGATTTGGGCGGGTCATCGCAGCATTGTTCCGTCGCGCGCCGCGGCCTCAAGTCGAAGCCCTTGGGAAAACGGCGGAAAGTCAGCCTGCAACGTCCACGATTGGATTTCTGCTCGCCGGCAGCCTTTTTGCCTCGGCCGCGGTTGTCCAAGCGCAGCAAGTTGAACCTCCTCCCGCTGTGCGCCTGACGGCGCCTTTCTTTGAAACGCACAATCTTGAGGAGTTTGGTCTGAGGCAACCGATCGTGGTGCAGGGCGCGGACTCGGAAAACGGATTCCGATTCTGGTCGCCGCTTACCAAGGTGGTCGAACAGGCCTCGTTAGAGCTGCACTACCAGGAGTCGCCGTCATTAGCGTCGCTCAACGGGACACTGCTCGTCTTGCTGAATGGCGCCGAAGTGGCCGCGCTGCCTGCGCAGAAAGACAGCGTATCGCACGCGACGACCATCCAATTGCCGTCTGAACTGTTCGTGGGAGATAACGAATTGTCGTTTGCGCTGGACGTTGCCTGCGCACCCGACTGTCTGGCTTCGGAAGAGGCTGCGGCGGCCTGGGCGCGCATCGAAAGGACGTCGAAGATTCAACTCGCCGGACAACGCCTGCCAGTGGCTCAAGAACTGCGGCTGCTGCCCATGCCCTTCTTGGACCTGTCCGTGCACCGCGCGCCTCAGGTCAGCATCGTTACCAGCTCCGCTGCCGGTGTTGAAGAGTTCGAGGCTGCAGGAATCGCCGCCTCTTGGCTCGGCGTATTGTCCGACCACAGGGGCATTCGGTTTACTTCGCAGATCGACGACATTCCCTCCGGGCATGCCATTGTCATCGCTAAGAGGGATTCTCCACTAGCTTTGAGCCTTGGCCTCACGGACCACACGCGTCCTATCATTGCGCTCACCGCGAATCCTTCCGACCCTTACGGAACCGTACTCGCTCTGATCGGCTCGGACGGTAAAGATCTTAAGAAAGCGGCGCAGGCGTTGGCTCTCGGCGTATATGCCGAAGATGGAGCGCTATCGGAAGCGCCAGACCTTACTCTGCCGGAACCCGCAGAACGCGACGCAGCGCCGCGTTGGCTGGACCCCTCCGAGCCGATTCTGTTTACGCAAATCGCCGATGAAAGCGACCTGCACGTCTTCGCCGACAGCAGTCTCGATTTGTTTGTTCGCACGCCGCCGGATCTGTATTACGGCTCCGTTCGACGCTTGCCTCTCAAGCTGCGTTATCGCGTGCGCGATCTGCCGAAAGGGTCTTCCGCAACGCTCACCGTGTTGATGAACGGTGAGTTCTTAGCAGAGCGCCGGTTGTCGGGAGATGCGGTCGCCAATCAGACCGTCAATGAGGAGTTGATTCCCGTTCCGGTGGAAACGATCTACCCCAATTCGACGCTGCAGCTGGTCTTCAGCGTTCCTGAAGGGGATCAAGAAGCAGCACCGATCTACCCGACGCTCGAGATTCTCGGCGACTCGGAACTCGATCTTACTGGCTACCGGCATTTCGCTTTGCTGCCGCAGCTCGACCTTTTCGCGCATGCCGGCTTTCCTTTCACCCAACGGCCCGACCTCTCCGAGACGGCGATTGTCTTGGACCGTCGTCCGGACGAAGCGGCATTGACGCTGTACTTCAACTTGATGGGCTTCTTTGGTTCCAACACTGGCCAAAGCGGATTGCGCGTGTCGGTATTGGAACCAGAAGCGGCAACGCGCGGAGTCGACAAAGACCTGTTGATCATCGGCAAGCCGGGCGACGCGGTATTCGCTCCCTGGGCGGCGGAATCGACGCTTACGCTCGATCAACCGCAGATCGAGGTGCGTGAAGACTCGACCGCGGCCGCATGGATGCGGCGGCTTTCGTGGGGCGGTTTCGGAGGCGAACGACGTGCGCTTTCGCGCGCGCTGCGAACGACCGACAGAATTGAGGCGGCCGTCCAAGGCATGCAATCTCCGAGCGAAAAGCGTGCGATCGTGGCCATCGCGACGACCTCGGCGAACGCCTCGCTGGATCTCATCAATGCTCTGCAAGGAGCGAACGGGAGCGGCGCGCTGTATGGTACGGCGGCCTTCCTCGCGGACGGCAAACTTCAGTCCTTCATAACGTCGCCTCCAAGCCTCTTCGTAGGCGCCCCGACGGTCCGCGCCAACGTCGAGTTCTGGCTCATGCGCTTCCTGTGGGCCCTGCCGCTGCTGGCGATGTTATTCGCCTATGCCTTAGCGCGGACTTTCCATGCACGTCTGCAGCGCGCGGCGCACGAGCGCCTCCAAGCGACCTCATGACGCGACGCAACGCTATAGCCCATGCGGCGATCGGCAGCCTCTCCGCGCTGGCGACGGTTCAGCACGCTCATGCAGCGCCGAGGCAGACATGGCCCCTGTGGGAGAGCTATGCCCAGCGATTCATCAGTCCGGATGGCCGAGTGATCGATCCGCACGCCGGGTCGAAGACGACATCCGAGGGCCAATCATATGCATTGTTCTTCGCTCTGGTGGCCGGTGATCGCGTCCGCTTCGACCAAGTATTGAAGTGGACCAATCACAACTTGGCCGGCGGCCAGCTAGGCGCTCAGCTTCCGGCTTGGCTGTGGGGCAAGAACGAAGCGGGCAATCTCGGCGTGCTGGACCCGAACTCTGCCTCCGACTCGGATCTTTGGATTGCCTACACGCTGATTCAAGCGGGGCGGTTGTGGCGGGACAGCCGGCTATCGGAAACCGGACATTCGCTCGCGAGGACAGCGGCGATACGCGAGGTGCGCCGCATAGAAGGACTGGGGCCCATGCTCTTGCCTGGTTCCGAAGGATTCATGCCGGAGCCTGGCATCTATCAGCTGAATCCGAGCTACTTGCCTCTGCAGGTTGTGTCCGGCCTTGCTCAGGCTCTGCCGGATTCTCCGTGGAGCCGCATCGCTCGAAGCACGCCTGCGTTGCTGGCGGGAGCGTCTCGTCAAGGATTTGTGCTCGACTGGGTGGCCTATTGGGAGCAAGGCGGCTTTCGGGACGCGCCGCTTCCGCGACCCGAGGCCAAGGCGTCCTATGACGCTATTCGGGTCTATTTGTGGGCGGGGATGTTGCATCCCGATGCGCCGGATCGCTCGGAAGTTCTCGCAACGATGCTGGGCATGAATCGCTTCTTGGAGAAGCACAACCAGCCGCCCGCTGAAGTCTTGGCCAATGGAACCGTCAAGGACCCTCGCGGTTCTGTCGGCTTCTCGGCCGCACTGTTGCCTTATCTCGATGCTCTTGGAGCCCCTGCCCTGGAAGTGCAGCGGCGTCGAGTGCAAAGCTTCTTCGTTCCGGCGATCGGTCTGTACGGCGAGTCGCCCAGGTATTACGACCAGAACCTAATTCTCTTTTCACTGGGCTGGAGCGAAGGCCGCTACAGCTTTGAACCCAATGGCGAGCTGAGGCTCGAGAGGTTGTGATGAATTCCGCGTACCCCCAAGTTTTCTTCTTGCTGCTACGGCGAACGGTCCTAGCGATCGCGTTGCTGTGTTTCGCTTCCGGATCCGCTCTTGCGCAGGACTCCGTGGTGGAGACCTTGCTGAGACAAGCGGCTTCTTTGGAGGCTAGAGGCCGGCTGGACTTGGCCGTGCAGACCTGGCAGCGCGCGCTGTTGGCGAACCCCGATCAACCGGATGCCTTGATTGGCCTCGCGCGCAATGCGAAGCGGCGCGGCGATTCGGCTGAGGCGGAGCGTTTACTCGCCAGGATCCGTCGCATCGACCCTTCGCGCCCGGAGATCGATGAGATCGAAGGGATGCGCGTCATCGCCGGTCAAGAAGAGCGTCTCAATGAAGCGCGCCGCCTTGCGGCCGCTCAAGACTACGACAAAGCGATGCAAATCTACCGGGAAGTCGTCGGCCCTTCGGCGCCTGCAGGGGGAATCGCCACAGCCTACTACGAGACGGAAGCAGCGACAACGGGCGGTTGGCCGCGCGCGGTGAGCGGCTTACGTCGACTCGTCGGGCGCTTTCCTCAAGCCTCCGCGTACAAGCTCTCCCTCGGCCGCTTGTTGACCTACCGTCCTGAAACCCGTATGGAAGGAATCCAGACGTTGCAGGGGATTGCGAGCGACCCGGAAGCGGCCCGCGATGCGCGTGCTGCCTGGCGTCAAGCCCTTGTGTGGGAAGGACCGAATCCGCGCGCGGTTCCGACGCTAGAAGCGTTCTTGGGCGGCGGCGCCGATCCGGAAGTTATGCAGATCCTGACCGAGTCGCGCAATGCCCAGGCCGCGCAAGTGGACAACGGCGGCGCGGCGGAAGGGCGAGGTTATTCCGCCCTCAACCAGAACCGTTTGGAAGACGCCGAGTCGGCGTTCCAACAGGCGCTCCGTGTCGCTCCTCGCAATAGCGGAGCCATGGCGGGTCTGGGGTTCATTCGCATGAAGCAGGAGCGGTTCCACGATGCGGAAGGCTACTTTGCACGGGCGTTGGAGCTTAAGCCCGAAGACGAGGTAGTTCAGGAAGCGCAGGCCGACGCGAAGTTCTGGTCGCTGATGGAAGACGGCGGACTCGCGGACGATCAAAAGGATTACGAGAAAGCGGGAGCTCACTACGCCGAGGCTCTGAAGATCCGGCCGGAGGACGTCGACGCCGTTAAGGCGCTCGCCGGCATCCGGATGAAGCAAGGTCTTTCGGCCGAGGCCGCTCCGCTGTTTGAACGCGTTGTGGAGTCCCGCCCCGAAGACTACGAATCCTGGAAGGCGCTGCTGCGCAACATCTATGAATCCGACGGCGCTGCCGCGACTCTGGCACGCCACCGGCGCATATCCGAAGCGACGGCTCTTGAACTGGAAAACGACGTCGAGCACCTGATTCTGATGGCGTCCGTTTACAGCAAGACCGGAAGGCAGGCGCAGTTTGACATGGCCTTCCAAAAAGTTCTCCGGATGACGCCAAACGAATCGTCGGAAATGAATCCGGTCCGCTTACAGTTCGCTGGACTGTTGAACGACATGGGCCGCCACCTAGACGCGGCCGCCGAATATGAGCGCGCTCTTCAGTACGACGTCGACAATATCGACGCGTGGGAAGGCTTACTGGCCGCGCTTATGAACGAGCACAATGGGCGGGCCATGGCCGTGCTCAGCCGAATGCCGAGCGACGTCTACGATCGCGCCTTGGAGCGTCCGAGCTTCTTGTTCAACATTGGCCTGCTTCACCGCGAAGCCGGACATACCGATGAAGCCTCCGCGATTTTGCGCCGCGCTCTTGGCATGAGCGACAAGCTGAGTCGCGAGCGGCTGATCGCCATCAAGCTGCAGCTGGCCTACATCGACGGAGAAGCCGACAATTGGGCGGAAGCGGAACGGTCTTTGCGAAGGATGATTGCGGACTACCCGCAAGAGCCGGAAGCGTGGAAGGCGCTGATCTCGGCGATGCACGAGCAAGGCCGCGACGAAGAGGCTCGGTTCGAGGCGGACCGCATTCCTGCCATCGTCATCACGCGTCTGTATAACGACCCCGGTTACGTCGGCTTGATGGCCGCCGTGCACAACGCGTTGGGGCAGTATGACGAAGGCCTCAGGCTTGTTCGCGATGCGATTACGATCTTCGACGTCGAACAACGGCCTGTGCCGGCAGACCTGCAGATTCAACTCGGCTGGCTGTTGCTCAACTCCGTCGAAAGCCGCCGCGAAACCTATGATCTGATGCAGACGGTTTCGGCTCACCAGGACCTCACGGACAAGCAACGTTCTGAAGTCAATGAACTTTGGACCGTGTGGAGTCTCCGCGAGTCAAACGACGCCGCCAAGAACGGCGACTTTGAACGCGCGATCGCGATTCTGTCAGCGGCGATTAAGTTGTTCCCCGAGGACACTCGACTGTATGCAGCTCTCAGCGGCGCCTTGCTGGATGCCGGCAATACCGCGCAGGCATTGCTGGTCTATCGCAGCTGGGACCTCGTGGACGGGAGCGCGCAGGATTATGCCGGAGCCATCGGCGCCGCGATGAGCATGAACGATCAGCGCTCTTCCGTTCGGTGGCTGCGCCGCGGCTTGCAGACCTGGCCTCGAGACTCTGGTCTTTTGACTCTGGCCGGACAGGAGGCAGCCTCTCGCGGCGACTACCGCCGCGCCGAAGAGTACTGGCAACTCGCCCTCGAAGCGATGCCGGAATCTTCTGATCTGATGCAACAGCTTGTACCGGGAGGCGCTGCCCAAACCACGGACCTCGGTCGGCTCCTGCTTGCGGGCGTCGTGGACACGGAAGAATCGTCATACGGGATTCTGCCTGCAACTCACGATACAGGTATTGGTCCGCAGAGGCGGCGGGGAGGCGAGTCCGCGTCAAGCTCTCTTTCGGACGTTTTGAATCCCGTCCGCCGTCGCGACGTTAACGCGCGCGAAACTTACGCGGCTTCCGCGCCGGCCCTGGCGTTGCCGATGCCGCGTCGCGCTAGTTCAGGTGACGTCGCTCGGTCTCACCCAGCGCCGACTCCGGTTTCCCTCGCGGCCGCTCTTCCGATCGGCCCCGGTGCGGCGGTCTCTCCCAAGACAGACCGGGAGCGGCTGCAGGATCAGATCGATGCCTTGCATGCGCGCAACAGTTCGTTCACCGGCATTCAACCCACGCTCCGCAGCCGCAGCGGACGCGAGGGCTTTGAAACGCTCTCGGAGCAACAACTCAACATTGAGGCGGCCACAGTTGTAGGCGACAAGTTCCGCTTGGCGTTCCTGGCCCGGCCGACATTCCTTGACGCCGGCAACCTCGACGGCAACAGCGAACTGCGTCTTGGTCTCGCCCCGGCCGGCGCCGACATCGGCGACGGTACGGCGAGCGGTATTGGCGCCGAAGCGCAACTCTCGAGCGAGAACTTCGGCCTGAAAGCCGGCCTAACGCCTGACGGCTTCCTGGTCCGTAACGCCACCTTCGGATTGCGACTCCGGCCGGCCGGCGGACCATTCACCTTGATGCTCGATCGCGACGTCGTCAAGGACACCCTGTTGTCCTATGCCGGCATCGCGGATCCGATCAGCGGTCAGGTCTTCGGCGGCGTTATGTCGAATGCGTTGTCTTTGCAGGGCGATTGGTCGCGCGGCGATTCCGGCGTCTATGCCCGTGCCGGGTACCAATACATCACCGGCAAGAACGTCTTGACGAACCGGCGCATCGACGGGGGCGGCGGCGCATGGTGGAAGCTCAAGTCCACGCCGGAAGGTTCACTGACGCTTGGCGCCAACCTGTTCGGCATGAAGTACGACAAGAACTTGCGCTACTTCACCCTAGGACACGGCGGCTACTTCAGCCCGCAGCGCTACCTGTTGTTCAACTTCCCGCTCACCTGGCAGGGCGTATACAACGGCCGCTTCGACTATACGTTGAGCGGCGGCATCGGCTTGCAGCACATCGCCGAAGACGATTCCGCTTACTTCCCGCTCGACGCGGCGCTGCAAGGACGGAAGGGCCCGGTGTACGAGGGCCTAACGCAAACCGGAGAACACTTCAGCCTGCGCATGGAAGGCGGCTACCGCGTGGCTGCTCACTGGACGCTGGGCGGTTTCATCGACGTCAACAACACGCGCAGCTACACCAACCAGGTCGGCGGCTTCTACTTGCGCTAGGTCCATCGCGCTCAACCGTTGTTCCGCGAAGCGACGGCGCCTTCGCTGCCAGATTGGACAGGCGACCGCAGGCTCGGATTGCCGTGAGGAATGGGGAGCAAGCGGAGATCTCGATGTTGACGACGGTGTGGCGGAATACCGCCCGGTTCGCCGCTTGCGTGCTGCTGCTCGGCGCAACTGCGACGGCGCAGATGAAGTGCGCCGCGAGTGTGGAACCTCGCAGCCTGCGCTACCACGGCGCCGCGGAATTGCTCGGCGACTTAGTCGTTGACTGTCAAGGCGGGTCTGGAGGAAGTTATCAAGTCATCGTCTCAGCCGACGCGCCGATCACTTCGCGCACGCTGAGCGCCAATGATTCACTCTCGGTGCAATGGACCGAGGCGCTCTTGCTCGTCGACGACCCGAGCCCGCAACAACAGAGAGTCTGCGCGCCGGACCCCGCACTTGCCGAGGAGGATCCCGACGTTGTCGATTGCGGCGCCAACGAAGGTTCGGCCAACGTTTTTCAGGGGCTGCGGCTGCAGGACAATGCCGTCGTATTTCTCGACACGCCTTTGACCGCGCCGGGCCCGGCCGGCAAGCGGCGGCTGCGCATCGTCAATCTGCGAGTCGACGTCCGCGACCTCACCCCAGAGCAAGAAGACGGGCCGGACCCGGAAGATGTCCACGGGGTCCCGTCCAATCCTGCGGCGCCTCAACCGGAAGAAGTCCGCCTTACGGTGAGCATCTTCGGACCCGGCGGACAATCGATTCCGGTGGAACAACACGAACAGTTGGCCGGCGTACTTGCTCCAGGCGTCAAGTTTGATATCCGGACGGCGGGTAACGCTGCCGTTCCCGAGGGCGAACCCGCGCTTCTTACGACGCCGGAACTCACGCCCCAGGCTCGTCCCGAGGAAGGTCCGACGTTTCTGGTCCAATTTTCCGAGCTTTCGGCGAACGTATTTCGGCGACGCAATGCCGGCACGAACGGCACGGATCCCAACTTTGTGACGAGCCAGGCCTATCCAGGGATCGACGTCAACACCGAGTCGGGCATCTTCAATGCCGCCTACCCGAACGTGCGCGGACTCAATAGAGCCGGCCTTTCCGACGCGGGCACGCGCTTGCGGGTCTCGTTCGACAAGGTACCGCCTGGCGTTCGCATTTGGGCGTCTTACCGTGATGTCGAGACCGGCACAAGCGGCTACGACCCAGACGTCCCTCGCGCGCGGCTGACCGCGCCGGAGGGCGGCACGTTTCGCCCCCAAGTTCCTGAAAAAGGAAGCTTCGTCGACGTATGGCCCTCCAACGGGCACGCGGAGATACTTTGGGAAGTTACGTCGAGCGAACCAGCGGCGCTTGAGACGCTTTCCTTCAGCATCGGCTTGACCGGTCCGAACCGAGACGTGGAATTCGGTGATGCGGTCGTCGTTGGCGACATCGCGCCTGAATTTCTGGAGCCTGAAAACGAGTTCGCGATCGCCGCCGAAGTCATACCCTCTTTTGACCTCTCAAGCAAGATCATCGAGCCACGCGCAGCTTTTTCTGTCGTTCCCGCTCTCGAGATGAGCGAGCTAAGCGCCGTATCCGCTGCATCCTATGCATCTGGCGACTTGGCGGCCGGCTCCATCATCAGCGGTTTCGGAGAGGGGCTAGCGCCCGAGGTCGTCTCGGCTGTCAATGAAATCAAGATGAAGCTCGGCACGACTCGCGTCAACGTCGTCGATTCCGGCGGAGCCTTGCGCCCGGCAGGAATCTTCGCCGCCGGACCCATGCAAGTCAACCTGTATCTCGATGCTGCTACCCGCGTCGGCCCTGCCGTCGTCACGGTTTACGATGGAGCTCGCGCCGTCGCCGAAGGCCTGATCCATGTCAGCAACGTTTCGCCTGGCCTATTTTCGGCGAACGGCGATGGGCAAGGCGCCGCGGCAGGTGAACTGATGCTTGTTTCCGGCAGCGATAGGACGACGGAGCTGTTGGCCGAGTACCAGGAAGACGCCGGAACCTACAGCGCACGGGAGTTGGACATCAGCGGCGCGGACCATGCGTACTTGGTGTTGTACGGCACCGGATTTCGTAAACGCAGCAGTCTTGCTGACGTCCGTCTTACGGTCGGCGACGTCGACGTCCCGGTAATTTATGCCGGCGAGCAGCCGGAGTTTCTCGGACTCGACCAACTCAACGCCGGGCCTTTGCCTGCTCAGCTGGCAGGGCGAGGCCTGGTCAACGTCCAACTGGTTGTGGACGGAATCCCCTCCAATACCGTTCAAGTTCGCTTTCGATAAATAAAGTTCATGCTTTCCGGAATCCACAAGAACATTGCGGCGGCGTTGTTTCTCGCGTGCGTGACGATGAATCTCCCAGGCCAAATTCCTCCGCGAGGCGTCAATATCGCCGGAGCGGAATTCGGAGAAGGAACCATCCCGGGGGAGTTCGGCGTTCACTACACGTTTAACGACGAAGAGACCTTCGCCTACTTCCCCGAGCGAGGATTGCCTTTGTTGCGCGTACCGATCCGTTGGGAGCGTATTCAGCGCCAACCGTTTGGCGAGCTGGATGCGGAGTACCTGCAGCGTCTCCAACAAAATGTCGCCTGGGCTCGCGCGCACGGCGGGCGCGTCATTATCGACGTGCACAACTACGGCCGCTATAAACTCGCGGCGGACGGATATGCGGAATACGTCCTCGACAATGCCTACAACAACGTCGTCAAGGTTCCCCGAGCGGCGCTCATCGACCTTTGGTTGCGCCTCTCTGAAGTGTTTGCCGATAACCCTGTCGTCTACGGCTACGGCCTGATGAACGAGCCGCACGATATGGGCTCCGCCGACTGGAAAGCCATCTCTCAGGCTGTCCTGACGGCGCTGCGCGATGCTGGCGACGATAAGACGATCTTTGTTGGGGGCGACTCGTGGTCTTCCGCCGAGCGTTGGCAGCAGACCCACGGCAGCCAAAGCTGGATCAACGATCCCGCTGACAATTTCTATTACGAGGCTCATCTCTACTTCGACCAAGACGCCAGCGGTCGCTATTTTCAAGGTTACGACCAGGAGCTTTCCGCGAACCCGAACTTGCTTCAGATAGGTCCACAGCGGCTGCAGCCCTTTCGCGACTGGTGCGATGCGAATAGCGTTCGGTGTTTCTTGGGCGAATACGGTATTCCTAACAACGACTCTCGTTGGCTCGGCGTCCTCGACAACCTGCTGGACGCTATGGACGAGGCGGGCATGGCCGGGACATATTGGGCCGCGGGTCACTGGTGGGGAAGCTACGCTCTCTCGGTGCATCCGTCGGCCAATCAAGACAAGCCGCAACTTGCGGTGTTGCAGCAGCACGGGAGCCCGCGGTTCGCGCTCACCGTCTCGGCCGCTAGCTCCGTGGATGGCCCTCAGGCTCCAGGCTCCCTTGTGAGCGCCTATGGCTTCGACTTCGCGGACCAGAATACGTCCGCGAAACTGTTTCTCCCCGTCGAACTAGACGACGTCAGCCTTGACCTCGTTCTAGAAGATAACTCCGTCTGGCGTTCGCAACTGCTGTTTGTCTCGCCCGGTCAAATTAACTATCTCTTGCCGGATGATCTTCCTTCTGGTCCGGCGGAACTCCGTATTAAACGCAATGACGTGGTGATCGCCGTCGAGAGGCTCATGATCGCTCCGGTGAAACCCGCGCTCTTCGCCGCCAACGGTGACGGGGCAGGGGCTCCGGCGGGGCAAATTGTCCGCGTCATCGGGCAGGAAGTGCAAGAGCCCGAACCGCTCGCGGACTTCGATTCTGGATCAGGACGGTACATTCCGCGCCCGATCCAATTTCAGTCCGAGAACGAACGCATCATCATCGTGCTCTACGGCACGGGCTTTCGCAACGCGCCCCCCGATTCCTTGGTCCTGTTGAACGATCAGCCCGGCCGAGCCGTCCAATATATTGGAAAACAAGACAGCTTTGCGGGACTCGACCAACTCAACTTCGAACTCCCCCGGGATATGGCTGGCGCGGGACAAGTCAAGGTGGCCGTCTCGGTGCAGGATCTGGTTTCCAACGAACTGGTTCTGCAGCTGGACTAATGCATTGCAATCGACACATACGGGCCACGGCCCGAAGAGCATTTCGCAACGCTAAACATCGACCGCCTGAAATCGCTTCAATGGGGCCGCGATCATGTGATCGCGGAAATAGAGCCATAGGACGCCGAAAGCGAGAACAGATATCCAGCTTCAATGGGGCCGCGATCATGTGATCGCGGAAATGTGTAGAGTCGGCGGCGCCAAGTGCCACGCCAGCGGCTTCAATGGGGCCGCGATCATGTGATCGCGGAAATGTGCGCCGACTGACGCCGTCGGACTTCGTTCTCGAAGCTTCAATGGGGCCGCGATCATGTGATCGCGGAAATGTCCGCGTGCGCTTCGAGGTCGTCGGACAAAAACAAGCTTCAATGGGGCCGCGATCATGTGATCGCGGAAATGCTGTCCCAGCCAACCTTCGGCCCTCCGTTCATCTCGCTTCAATGGGGCCGCGATCATGTGATCGCGGAAATGGCAGAGTGCCCGCTCAGTACGAGCGGACTCACTGGCGCTTCAATGGGGCCGCGATCATGTGATCGCGGAAATGATGATACGGGACATAAGCAAATCCGAAGCGTTCGCCACGGTGCAAGGGGGGCGCGATGATGTGATCGCGGACAGGCTGGCGTTCAACGCGATCTGGGTAAAGTACGGCGATGCTTCAATGGGGCCGCGATCATGTGATCGCGGAAATACATCTAAACCTCTCATTCTTAGGCGCTTTTCGACTAGCTTCAATGGGGCCGCGATCATGTGATCGCGGAAATGCTCGTACTGCAAGTAGTGCAGCCGCCGGCAAGTCTGCTTCAATGGGGCCGCGATCATGTGATCGCGGAAATAAGGCTGCTGGAGGGCTGGCGATGCAAGTTCTAGAGCTTCAATGGGGCCGCGATCATGTGATCGCGGAAATCAAGGCGGTGCGGGAGGGGTTGCGGTGGATACCTGTTGCTTCAATGGGGCCGCGATCATGTGATCGCGGAAATGACGCTTGACGTCTCTCTGATTTGCGCTCTGGCGTCCGGCTTCAATGGGGCCGCGATCATGTGATCGCGGAAATATCCCGAACAAACCCGAGGGCTCAGCCTACAACGAGCTTCAATGGGGCCGCGATCATGTGATCGCGGAAATAGTCTCTCCTGGTCCCGTTCCCCGCGTCCCCCGTGGAGGCTTCAATGGGGCCGCGATCATGTGATCGCGGAAATCCGCGACGCCGAAAACTCCTACCATGCGCGGTTCCAGCTTCAATGGGGCCGCGATCATGTGATCGCGGAAATAACACGAGCCCCGCTTTGGAAAGCCAGCCGTGCGGAGCTTCAATGGGGCCGCGATCATGTGATCGCGGAAATGGCAGAGTGCCCGCTCAGT
>CAZYOX010000024.1:0-19092 GCA_964649285.1 uncultured Bryobacterales bacterium
GCCCCAATGGTCCTTCACTGATGTTTCAGCCTCCTTCAGGAGGCTCACAATTAGGCCAGGGCTTATAGCCCTGGTTATTGACGCGCCTCGCCTCTTTTCCTCGCAGCCCCCTTCAGGGGCTTGCATCCGGGTGGTAACCTAGCCGACAAAGGCCCGCTCCATGAGCGGGCCTTTGTCGGCTAGGGCCAGCCAAGTACGCTCCAGAGCGGGTTCTTCAAGGAATAACTAGCCTAGTATCAATAACTTGTGCGAATCTCCAGCGTGGAACGAAGCGGAAATACACGGAAACTCGCGGAATCTGGCGGAAACCAGAGGAAATGAGAGGTTTGAAAACGGAACTCGGCGGCAGCTTATTCCAGCGTCAGCCCGTTCACCGTCTTCTCGAACGTCGGGTACAGCGCGTCATACTCGCTCGCCGGTGCGATCATTACCGTGTAGAACAGCCCACGATTGACCGTGGCCGTCACCATCCACACATACTCGGTCTCGTTGGCCAGCTTGGAGGGCCCTTCCAGAAACAGACTCTCCCCCGCCTTCTGGTCGACCGTGATTGGCTTGCGCTGCCCGCGAACCAGATTCAGTCCCGGATTGCCCGACTGGAAGCCGCTCAACAAGCTGGACGTTGCTTCGCTGAGCGATTCCATCGTCTCAAACGAACCGGCGATCAGGCCCCGCACAATCGATTCCGAGCCGTCGCTCTGGCGCAGGATGCCGTTCGCGGGCGCGATTGTCACGCCGACGCCTTCCTTTGCAGGGACAGCCGTCCAGTCAGGCGGATAAGGCATCACGAACCCCTGCCCCGTGTAGACGCCAGCAGTCGGCGCGGGCGTCGGGCGGGCCGACTCCGCGTTGAATCTCACCGAGTCGAGCGTCGCTTGGAAACCCGGATAGAGACCGCCGTACTCTTCGACAGGCGAGATCATCGCCAAATAGAAGAGCCCTTGCGGTCTTTGCGTCGTCACCAGCCAGACATTCTCGCGCGCGCCGCGTATCGTCGTCGAAGGTCCTTCGAGAAAGTTGCTCTGGCTGGGCTCGCCGTCCACATGGAGCGATTTCTGATCTCCCGGTATCGGCCGCAGACCCGAGTTCGACTTGCGCAACTCGCCGATGAAGTTTTGCGTGGCCGCCGAGAGCGAATTGCTGCCCGTGGCGTCATAGTAGCCGGTCATGATGCCGCGCAGGATCTCGGTCTCGCCTCGCGCAGTGCGCTGGGCGCCGTTTGCCGGCAAGATCGTAGCGCTGCCGTCTTTCTCATCGCGAAAGACTTGCCATCCGGAGGGCGGCTCCAACGAAAATCCCGGCCCACTCACTCGTCCCGCCGCAGCCGTCGTACCTTGCGGGACCGCGCTCGCTGGAGCGGCGGTCGCCTCGGCCTTCTTCTCGACCGGTTTAATGCCGGCGGCAATCGACTTCATGCCGCTGAAAGCCGGCGTGTTCGTCGTGTAGTTGCCGGTGCGGTAGGACTGAATCTCCTCCGTGACGTACTGCACGCGATTGCCGGGGTTTGGGTGGCTGGCGAGGAACTGCGGCCCCTGTGCCCCTCCCTCTTTTTCCAGCTTTTGAAAGAACGTGGCCATTTCCACCGGGTTGTAGCCGGCCGCCGCGAGCATCCGTGCGCCGACGATGTCCGCGTCGTGCTCAGCGCTGCGCGAGTATTTCAACAGCACCGAGTTCAGTCCGAAACCGATGCCGAGATTCGCCAGCGAGCCCAGCAGGCCGCCGCTGTTGCCCAGTGCGCCGGCAGCCAGGGCCGCCGGAATTTGGAAGATGGACTGTTTCGATGCCTGATTGGTGGAGTGACGCAGCACGACGTGGCCTATTTCATGGGCGATCACGCCAGCCATCTGCGCTTCGTTGTCGGCAGCTGCGATCAATCCCGAGTGGACGTAGATTGGCCCGCCCGGCAAGGCAAAAGCGTTGATGCTGGAGTCCGCCACAACCTTGAAAGTAAACGGATACGACGGGTCCTGCGAGACCTTAGCCAGCTTCTGTCCAATGTCGTTTACGTAGGCGGTCAAGCGGGCGTTATCGACGACTTGCACCTCCTTCTCAATGGATGCAGCCGCCTCCTTGCCCAACTGGATGTCTTGATCTTTGGAGAACAGATTGAAACCCGGTTCGATAGGCTCCTGCTGCGCCCACAGGCCTTGAGCGCCCAATACCAGGAAAAACGCGAGGATGTACTTTCGAGGCATGAATTTTTGCCGTCCTGGCCTCATGCTACACGACCTGCTCGACGGATAAATAGTCTAGGCTTGGGCTCCTTGAGGCAAACTGTTCCTGCGTCCATGACATAATCGGAAGTACCTCTCTTTGGCGGATAACTCGGGATGATTCAACCCACGGATAAAATTTGGCGCAACGGCGAATTGATCGGCTGGCACGATGCAAACGTTCATGTTTTGACGCACGCGTTGCATTACGGTTCCAGCGTCTTCGAAGGCATCCGCTGCTATGAGACAGCTAAAGGTCCGGCCGTGTTTCGATTGAAGGAACATATTCGTCGGATGTTTGATTCTTCCAAGATCTACCGCATGGAGATCCCGCGCTTCACTCGCACGCAGTTGGAAGAAGCCTGCCTGGAACTCGTACGCGTCAACGGTCTGAAGAGCTGTTATATCCGGCCTCTCGTCTTTCGCGGATACGGCGAAATGGGCGTTCTGCCGCTCAAGAACCCGATCGAGGTTTATATTTGCTGCTGGGAGTGGGGCAAATACCTGGGCGCCGAGGCTCTGGAGCAAGGCGTGGACGTGTGCGTTTCCTCTTGGACGCGCATCGCCCCCAATACCCTGCCCGCGATGGCTAAGGTGGCCGCAAACTACATGAATTCGCAGCTCATCAAAATGGAAGCCGTGCTGAACGGATACGCCGAAGGCATAGCCCTCGATGCGTCCGGCTACGCTTCGGAGGGCAGCGGCGAGAATCTCTTCCTAATTCGCGACGGCGTTATTTACACGCCCACCTTGGGCACCTCTACCCTGCCCGGCATCACACGCGACACGGCAATCACCCTGGCGCGCGAAGCGGGCATCGAAGTGAAGGAACAGGCCATTCCTCGCGAATGGCTCTACATCGCCGATGAGCTGTTCTTTACGGGAACCGCCGCCGAGATCAGTCCGATCCGTTCGGTCGACAAGATTTCCATCGGCTCCGGATCCAGGGGCCCGATCACCCAGAAGCTGCAAAAGGCGTTCGATGACATCCTTACCGGCAAAGCGGAGGATCGCTTCGGCTGGCTAACGCACGTCTAGAATGAGCTACTTCGCCTTGGGCGGTGGCGCCATGATGGCCATCACCACCAAGCGTTGCGGACCCGGATTGCGCAGCGCATGGGGCTCGTCGGCTTTGGCCAAGACCAGGTCGCCGGCAGAGACGGGCGTTTCGTCGTCGCCGATGCGCACAATTCCCTGCCCTTCGACCACGTAATACAGCTTGTCTTGCCCGGCATGGGTATGCAGTGCGTGCTCTTGGCCCGGCTCAAAGCAATTGAGACCGGCGAAGAGGCGCTCGCCTCGCAGCAAGTCGGCTTTACCCATTTTGTCCGGGGAAAACGCGGCCCGGGACGCGACGTCCTTGACGATCACTTGCCCGATGCCCGGCTGAAGAGCGTTTCGAAATCTTCGCGCTGATGCGGCTCGAGGACTTCGAGAATGCGTCCGCGGCCCGCCTGCTGGATCTGCTTGACGCGCATCAGCAAGTCGGCTTCTTCCATGATGCATTCGTCGAGGATGGTCTGCACGCGTTCGCGCTGCGACTCATTCAATTGCAGTTGTTTAGTCATCTCATCGAGGGCCGCGTGAGAATCCTCTTGATAGTCGATAGTGATCACCGGCGGAGTCTGCATCTTGAGTTCATACACGTGCATGCCCACCGCGCCCGAAGCTACGCCGATCGCAAAGACTACCGCGATGAATCCGAATGCGCGCCCCTGAGTACCCATGAGAGTTTCTTACTCCGCGGAAGCCAGCAACGTCAGCATGGAATCGCGATTCGCCTCAAGGTTGTAACCCATGCGGACGTCATAGTGCTGCGGCGGTTGTTGCTTAAGAATGCTGTCGGCCAACTCGACACTCTGCGACGTGGTGTCGTCGTGCAAAGCAGCCACCGAGCCTAACAAGACCATCCACATCATGGCGGCAAAAGCGAACCGCCGAACCATCACCGGTTGCAAAAGGAAGGTCCAGAACGACTCGCCGCGCTCGGCGTCGATACGTTCCTTTACGCGGTAGTAGAATCCGGGCGCCGGCTCAATCTCCTCATTCGCGGCGACGCGAATCGACGCGAATAACTCCGATGTCTCTTGAAACAGCGGCAGTTGAGCCATGGCTTCGGAGTCCCCAGCCAAACGCCTTTCGAACTCGGCCAACTCTTGGCCGCCGAGGCGCCCGTCTAGGTAGTCTTCGAGATGCTCTTGCAGAAAGGAATCCATGGTGATTACGCCATTGCTCTGTCTAGTTTCTGCGCAGCTTGGACTAGCTTCTGGCGCGCGCGAAACAATTTTACCTTGATCGTATTGGCGTTGACGCCGGTCAACTCCGATAACTCTTCGACGGTCAACCCCTCGACTTCTTTTTGGATCAACAGCATCCGCTCTTCTTCCGAGACGCGCTCCAAGAGCTTCATTAAGTATTCGCGCTTCTCGGTGGACGCGTCGATGGCGGTCCCGCGATCGGTGGCTAAGGGAGAATTTTCAATGGTCCGTTGGTCGTCTTCGCCCAGATCCGCTTCATAGACCAACTTGCGAACCTTCTTCTTGCGCAGGTAGTCGTAGCACTCATTTACCGTGATCTTGTAGACCCAGGTGAGCAGCGAGGAGCGGAAGTCGAACCCCTTCAACGAAGTGAAAATCTTGGCGAATACCTGCTGAGAGATGTCTTCCGCGTCATTTCGCCTGCGAAGGATGCCGTAGATGATCGAAAACACCTTCGACTGGTAGCGTTCGACGATCTGCTGAAAGGCAAGCTCGTCGCCTTGTTGCGCGCGGCGAATGATCGCCGCCTCAGCGCTGTCCTGGTAAGCCACCTTCCCTCTCGATTGAGCGCCAGTCGCGGCCGAAACCGGCATGGTTGCTGTCATGGTTGCCATCGCAACCAGTGAGACGGATGGCGGCGCTCAGCGGTTCCAAACTTTTAACCCATCTTAACTTATTGAAACAAAAACACTTAACCTAACTATGACATGACGCGCCTTGCAGTTGCTCCCGTCGCGCCAAGAGGCGATCCCAGCGACGCTCTAGTTTACACGCTTAGGGGACTGCCCGCTGATTGCGGCTCAACTCCGGCCTGGGGTAGCATGCGACGTACGTCTACATGGCCGAACCAACCTACCTCGATCCCTACAAGAGAACTCACGAGCACATTGAAGAACCTCCCGTAACGTTCTCGGACATCCTCAAGCGCATTGGACCGGGCATGATCCTGGCAGCGTCTATTGTCGGCTCGGGCGAACTGATTGCCACCACCGTGCTAGGCGCTGAAGTCGGCTACACCTTGCTCTGGCTGATCATCGTCAGCTGCCTGATTAAAATGGTCGTCCAAAACGAGTTGGGCCGCTACTCCATTGCCACGGGCGAAACCACGCTTGAGGCGTTCGACAGAATCCCCGGACCCCGCGTGAAAGTTTCGTGGATAGTCTGGTGCTGGTTCGTGATGGTGTTGGCGACGCTGATGCAGATCGGGGCCATGATGGGAGCCATCGGCGAAATCCTCCACGGCCCGTTTCCCGAGATCTCGATTAACGCTTGGGTCTGGATTCTCAACTTTGCGACGGTAGGACTGTTGATCGGCGGCAGGTACTCGGTTGTCGAGAAGAGCGCGACGATCATGGTGGTCTTGTTCACCCTGATGACGGTCGGCTGCGCCATCATCCTGCTCAAGTTGCCGCAGTATTTTTCGGTCGGCGAGATGCTCGGAGGGTTGACCTTCCACCTGCCGGAAGCAGGCATGGCAACGGCGGTCGCCGCTTTTGGCATCACTGGCGTGGGGGGCACCGAGTTGGTGATGTACCCCTATTGGTGCATCGAGAAAGGTTATGCGCGCTACGCAGGGCCGCGTGACGAGTCGGCGGAATGGAAGCGCCGTGCGCACGGATGGGTCCGCGTGATGGGCGTGGACGTTCTATCTTCCGCGCTTATCTACACGTTCGCCACCGTCGCGTTCTATCTGCTCGGAGCAGGCGTGTTGAACGGCATGGGCTTGATGCCCGCGGGCTCGGACATGATTGCGGAGCTATCGAACCTCTACACGCAGACGCTTGGCATGTGGTCGATGCCGATCTTCCTCATCGGCGCGGTGGCGGTTCTGTACTCCACGGTTTTCTCTTCGACTGCCGCCCATTGCCGCGTATTTGCCGATTTCGTCGGTATGATCGGCATCTACGACCGGCGCAACTACGCTTTGCGGCTGAAGATGATCCGGCTGTTTGTGGTGCTGCTGCTTTTCGTGCCCTCGGTCTATTTCATGTTCGTGGGCGATCCCGTGCTGATGGTCAAGATCGGCGGTATCGCGCAGGCCTTCATGCTTCCGGTCATCGGGTTCGCCACGCTGTACCTGCGTTACAGACATATGCCGTCTTCGATTTTGCCCAAAGGTTGGGTGACGTTGGCTTTGTGGATCAGCGCCAGCGTCATGACGGTAATGATGGGCTATTCGCTCATTCAGCAACTGCTCGGCTAGGCGACGAAGCGCCAAACGGCGGCGACGGCAAAGCAGACCACGAAGGCGATGGCCAGCGGCAGCAACGCTCCGATCGTCGTCCAGCGTGCACTGCGCGTCTCTTTCCAGATCGTAAGAATCGTTGTGGCGCAGGGGTTGTGCAGCAACGAGAACAGCATGAGGCAGACAGCGGTGAGCAGCGTCCAGCCGTGCTCGTCGACGAGAATTCTTCGGACGTCCTCGTAGGAAGTCGGCTCCGTCATCATTCCCGTACCGAGGTACGCCATCATCATCGTCGGCACAACGATTTCATTGGCTGGGATGGCGATGATATACGCCAAGATGATGACTCCGTCGAGGCCCAACGCCCAACCGAAGGGCTGCAAGAAATTCACCGCGTGCTGAGCCAGGCTGGCATCACCCCAAGTGATGTTGGCCAAGACCCAGATGACCGCACCGGCCGGCGCCGCAGTGAGACAGGCCCGCCAGAGCACAAATAGTGTGCGGTCGATCAGTGAGGTGTAGAGAATCCGCAGGATGCTAGGACGCCGATAGGGCGGTAGTTCCAAGGTAAACGCGGAGGCTTCACCCTGCAGCACCGTCTTGGACAGGGCCCAGGACACGATCAGCGTCATGATCACGCCAAGCATGACGACGCCGACTACCGCGCCGGCCGCTGCCACGGCGGCAAATGCCGGCGGAAACGCAGCGCCGACAAAAATGACGGCCAACATGATCAAGGTTGGGTAGCGTCCGTTGCAGGGGACGAAGTTATTGGTGAGAATCGCGATCAAGCGTTCACGCGGAGAATCGATAACTCGCGTGGCGATTACCCCGGCGGCGTTGCAGCCGAAGCCCATGGCCATGGTCAACGCCTGCTTGCCGTGAGCACCGGCTCTGCGGAAGAGCCAATCCATGTTGAAGGCGACGCGCGGCAAGTAGCCGAGGTCTTCAAGGATCGTGAAGACCGGAAAGAAAATGGCCATGGGCGGCAGCATGACGCTGATCACCCAGGCCAGGCCGCGATAGACGCCGTGCCAGACGAAACCGGTTAGCCACCAGGGCGCGCCCAGCGACTCAAACCAACCAGCGGCGGTTTCTTCAATGGCAAAGAGCCCATCGGCCAAGATAGCTGATGGAACGTTGGCGCCGAGGATCGTCAGATAGAAGATGCAGGACAAAATGACCAGCATGATCGGCAGACCGAAGATCCGCGAGGTGACGATGCGGTCGATGCGTTGATCCAGATCCCAGTTCTGTGATCCGCGGCCCTTGACGGCACGATCCACAATGGTCGCGGACTGCGCGTACAAAGACGCGACCATCTCGTCGCGCACGGTCTCTCCGAGCTGCCGACGCAAACTGTCGGCGCGGTCGAGAACGGATTGCGGCGTTATGGGCGTTGCGCTCACTGAGATCCTTGCAAGGCGACTAGCCGGCCATGCGAGTCCGCCGCTGCGGATTGGGTTGCCTCCAACTGCGCGAGTTCGCCGGCGACGAGCGCTTGGCGGACGCGATGATCGCCGTCCAACAAACGCATGGCTACCCAACGTGCGTTGGGCAGACCGGGCGCGAGTTCTTCAATCATCGGGACCAACTCTTCCACAGCAACGCGAACGTTGTCGGGAGGCGCCGGCCGGAACGGCTTGGTTACGATGGCTCCGCTGATGACGTCGGCCACGGTCTGAACGAGATGAGGCAAGCCTTCCTTTGTGCGGGCCACTGTCGGCACGGCAGGAACGCCGAGGTCGCGGGAGAGGCTGCGAACATCAACGGTTAAGCCTTTGCGCTTGGCTTCGTCCATCAGATTGACGCAGATGACGACCTTGTCGGTGATCTCCAAGACCTGCATGGCAAGGTTGAGATTGCGTTCGAGGGCCGTAGCATCGACGACCACAATGGTGCAGTCGGGCCGGCCAAAGAGCAGGAAGTTGCGGGCGACTTCTTCATCCTGCGATGCAGATAGCAGCGAGTACGTGCCTGGAAGGTCGACAAGCTTGTAGCGTTTACCGCCGTAGCCATAGGCGCCTTCCGCGCGGGTTACGGTCTTGCCCGTCCAGTTGCCGACGTGCTGATTGAGCCCGGTCAGAGCGTTGAAGACCGACGATTTGCCGGTATTCGGATTGCCGGCGAGGGCGATGAGGTAGTCGCTGTTGGCGAGCGAAACGCCCATCTGCGCTAGCTGCGCGTGTGCTGGGCAAGTTTCACAATCGTGTCCGATGGGGTTACTCATGCGGCGACTCCTTCGCGACGGTCAGCGGGCGCCAACGGTTTCACCCAAATCCATCGCGCTTGCTCGGCGCGTAAAGCGACGGTCGTGTCGCGAATACGAAAGGCGCGGGGATCGCCGAACGTGTTGTCAAGACTGACTGATACTTTGGCGCCGGGCGTCAGGCCTAGGTCCATCAGTCGCCGACGGCTAAAGCCGCGGCAAGCCGGATCAATCTCGACGACTTCGGCGACCACGCCTTTGCTGAGGTCAGCCAAAGACGTCGCCTCACGAGGAAGACCTTGATTCAGTTCCGTCGGATGCACGTGAATATTCGCCGCCACGGCCGGCGCTAGGCGGTGCTCGTTCACGCCGTCGCTAATGACCAAGCGCTCTGCGTCCTGATCGAGGATGCGCACGACCATGCCGGGCCGCAATCCGGCAGCGAGAATCTGCTGAAACACCACGGGAGGCTCGTCTTCCATATGCACGATGCGAGCCGGTTGGTCCGACGGCCACTCGGCCAGCGAGACCGCGTGCAACTGCTCCAGACGGCCGTCGCGCGTGGGGATGGGATCGCCATGCGGATCGCTCTGCGGGTGCCCGAGGTGGGCTTCCAATTCGTCCAAGTACTCGGCGGATAGGCCATGCTCGGCTTTCTCGGCGGCCTGGTGCAATTTATCGAGCGGGAAGCCGGCGTCGTCGGCGAGATGACGCTCCCACAGACGATGGGCGCGGACGACTTGCAGAGCCAGTCGCTCGCCCTTGACTGTCAGCGCGAACCCGCCTGGAGCCACGCGCAGCAATCCGCGCTTTTGCATGTCGGTGTACAGCCGCAGAACCGTTTTCGAGGACGCATGCATGGCGCCCGAGAGAGACTCCAGAGTCGCGGCTTTACCGCGCTGCTCCCACGAAAGGACGTGCTTGAGGGCGTCCTCTACCAGCTCTCGCCGCAAACGGTCGCGGCGCGACGATAGCAACGCAGCCAGGCCCACCCGCGGCCACAAGACCAAGGCGGCGACGGCGGCAACAATGAGCCAAGGCATGTACGGATCAGTCATCGCCCCCCTCATCTTTAGTCGACATCGTCACTTGGATTTCGGCGCAGACCTTGACCCCCAGCGCATGGATTTTTTCGTCGCTGCCCACCCGCAACATCAGGGGTCCGTCAAAGGGTCCCTTCTCCGTCAGATGCACTTCGACGCCCGGACGTATGCCTAAGGACGAGAGGTAGCGGAGGATTTCGGGATCGCGGTCGGAGACGCACAGAACTAGCGCCGAATACCCGACGGGCAACTCCAACAAGCCTTGCTGAGAGCGCTCGGGAATGGTGCCGTCTTTGCGTGGAATGAGATGCCCGTGAGGATCTTCAGTGGGGTCCCCCAGTTGTGCGGCGATGCGTTCCTCGAAGCGCTCGGAGATGGCGTGTTCGAGCTTCTCGGCCTCATCGTGGACCTCGTCCCAGCGGTAGCCGAGGGAATCGTGTAGGAACTTTTCGATCAGGCGGTGGTGCCGGATAACCTCAAGAGCGCGCTTGCGTCCGCGCTTGGTGAGCTTGGCGCCTTGATGCTTTTCGTAGGCGATCCAGGGCGGGTCTTTCTCGGAAAGCTTCTTCAGCATCCCCGTCACCGACGCTGGCGCGATATCGAGATGCTTGGCGATACTGGCCGTACTGGCGCGTCCCCCGTCCTCTTCTAACTCGTAGATTGTCTTGAGATAGTCGTCGATTGCCTCAGTCAAGACTGGTCCTCTGCGTCCTGGATTTAGGTATGCCTAAATTATAGTCTAGGGCTTTGCTGAGGACCGGTCAAGCGAATTTCGCCGTGTTATTGAATCTCAATCGTCACCGCATTCGTGCGAATTCCGTCGACCACCAGGTGGGCCTCCACGACTCCAGCGCCGGCCAACGCGTCGGGAATTTGCACGTTGACTTGGTCCAGCCCGACGAACTCAGATTGGGCTCCATAGCCGACGATTGGGGCCGGCTCTCCGTTGAGGAAAGCTTGGATGGAGGACGTGCCGCGAATTCCCGTGCTTGACGGAGCGCCAGACTCCCTGCCCGCTTGTCGCCCGTAGAGGTTCCAGCTCGGCCCGCCCACGGAATTTGCGGAGACGGCAGGGAGACCCGCGCTGCGGTTGGCCCAGGTGCGTCCGCCGTCCGTGCTGCGGTACACGCCGCCCGTCGTGGCCGCGAAGACCACGTTCGGCTGAGTGTGAGAAACCAGGAGGTCGTTGACCTGGCCTCCCGGAGGACCGCTCTGGGCATGGAGGAGAACGCAGAATACAAGAACCGCGCAGGAAACGGTAAGAAAGCTACGAATGGACATGGGAAGGAAGAACGAAATGCCAGGTTAGACGGCGCGAAGCGGCGAAAGAATTACACAATTATGTGGCGCCGACGAAAAATATTTTGGACTTATGCATCGCCACTGATGTCGTAAATGATAGAAAGCATTCGATCTACAAAACGGCGATAAAATTGCTGACGTGTGAAGCATGAAAGTCTTCGGGTTGAGCAACCAAGGCGTGACGTCCATCGGTCTTCTCACTCTTGTACTTTGGGGAGTCCTGTGGGAGGAACATTCCCTCAACGTGAGCACGCAACAGACTTACCAAGAGCTGCTTGAGGAGTGGCCGGCGACGCCGGCGCAGAACGCGGCTCCTGAGATGCTGGAGGGTTCGGAGTCAGTCGGTTAGCGCTAGTTCCCCGAAGACTTTGGCGGAGACGTTGCCGCCGCTCAAGATCAACACGAGAGGTTCTGCACCGCTCGCTTGCCCATCCAGACAGGCAGCCACTCCAACAGACCCGCCTGGTTCGCCGACAAGTTTTTCAATCTCCCACAGATACTTCACGGCTCCGGCCATAGACGCTTCCGAAACCAGCAACATCTCGGCTACGGTCGCCTGAACTAACTGGAATGTGAGTGCGCCCGGCTTGGCGACGGTGAGCGCATCGGCCAGCGAATGGCCAGGGACGATTTCCGTTGGCTCTCCCGCTTGCAGCGAGCGATGCATCGATGGGTTCAGTTCGGGTTGGACGCCGTACACGCGGCAGCCGGGCCTTTGGGTCTTGATGGCGGAGGCGATGCCCGATATGAGCCCGCCGCCGCTGACGGGGCACAGCACGGTGAAGTCGCCTGGCAACTGCTCCAGTAACTCCAGCCCGATCGTGCCGTCGCCGGCGATCGTGTTGACTGCATCGTAAGGGTGCAGCAGGAGGCGTCCCGTCTCTCGCTCGATGCGGTGAGTCGTCTCCCAGCGAGAGGCGTATGAGTCATCGCAAAGCACGACTTCGGCGCCGAGTTCTTCGGTGCGGCGCCGCTTGAATTCGGAGGCCGAACGCATCATCACAATCTGCGCGCTCACGCCGTACTCGTGCGCCGCCCAGGCTACGGCCTGTGCGAAATTGCCGGACGACGAGGTGACGACGCCCTTTGCCTGGGCCTGCTCGAAGTCGGCCAACAGGGCGTTCAATGCAGGGCGCACCTTGAAAGCTCCCGTCGGGTTGCGCGACTCCGCCTTGATGTAGACAGGGCGGCTTAGCCGCTCGCTGAGCCCATAGCTCCTCAGCAATGGCGTGGGACTCAGCTTCGGCGAAATGCGCTCGCGGGCCGCTTGTGCGGCTACGAAAATCTCTGACGGGCTCAAATTTAGAATTCCTCGTAGCCGTTGTAGCAGATCAGATTATCAAACACGGCCGCCCTCCACGCGCGGTACAACTGAAGGCGTGAAGTTCTCTGAGTTACTCAAAGAGGCCATTCTCAGTTCGGAAGCGGCGCTTAGCGACAAGCAGGCAGCTGCGGTGCAGGTCTCCATACTTGAGTTCTTGGACGCCTGGATCGCCATCCACGAACCGGATCAACCTGACGACGGCACAGTTGACCCCCAAAGGGCCCTTGTGTTGATGCTGATGGAAGAGCTCGCCGATCGCGTTGAGATTCCAATTGTGAGTTAGCGATGGCTGTTTCGTTCGACGCGCTCGAGTACACCGCTTCCGGTGATTTGCACCCGGTGCACGTCGCTTATGCCGGCGACGAAGCACGCGGCTGGACGATCACGCGTAACGGCGTTCCCTCGTTGGAACTGGGTCCGGGTTACAGGCTGATGCAAAGCGTTGCGTGCGGCGTCTGTTCTACGGATTTGGCGCGCCGATTTCTACCCTTCCCGCTGCCGCAAGTCACTGGACACGAGGTTGTCGCCATCGATGAAGTGGGGAAGCGTTTCGCCGTCGATATCAACGCTTCGCACCGCGCCCGCCAGATCGAAAACGACTGTCCGTTTTGCCGGGGCGGCCTCGCGAACCACTGCCCTGAGCGCTTGGTGTTGGGCATACACGACCTGCCCGGCGGGTTTGCCCCCTGGTTCTTAGCGCCGGTCGGCGCGCTCCGTGAGATTCCCAACGATGTCCCGACGGAGAACGCCGTGTTGATCGAGCCTTTGGCGGCAGCGCTGAATGCCGTGCGCTCCGTTGAGATTCGCCAAGGCGACCGCATCGCGGTGTTGGGTCCGCGCAAGCTGGGCATGTTGGTGGTTGCCGGTCTGAGCGCTCACCGCCAGCGGACAGGAGTCGACTTTGAGATTGCTGCGCTGGCGCGGCGTCCGGACTTATTGCAGCTGGCGCGAAGTTTGGGCGCCGATGCCGCTATCGACTTGAGCGATGCGCAGCCCGATGCGAGCTTTGCCGTCGTGATCGATTGCAGCGGATCGCCCGCAGGCTTCGAAACGGCCCTCGCGGCAGCGGCACGCGAGGTTCATCTCAAGTCCACGAACGGCCAGGCCGCCGCCGGCGTTGCGCATCTCACCGAGTTCGTCGTCGATGAATTGAACTTGGAAGAGTTCTCTTTCAGAGGCGTTGAGCAACTGTGCGCCGCTTCGGGACGGGCGGCGCCCGTAGTGGCGTGGACGGCGCGTACAGAGCCCCCAACTTGGCTGCAGGAATCTACCGCCGTGATTGGCGCACGCACTGTTGCCGAACTTGCGGAGTCGCTGCGTCACCAACCGCCGTACGGCTTGCCGAAAGCCGATGCCGTGGTCGTCGACACGCCGCAGGCGTTGGTCGAAGCGATACGGCCCAACGGCTTCGGGGAGTATTCGCCCGTGCGTCCCGGCGGAATGATTTTCTACACCGGGCAAGCACCGGAGGACGTCTCGCTGCTTCGTCACCTCCATCAGAAGAAGTTGCGCTTGAGCAGCTCGCGCTGCGGCGATTTCGATGCCGCGATCGAGCTGCTATCCACGGACGAAGCCTTGCGGCATTTGGGAGCAAAGATGATCACCCACCGATTCCCCGCCGCCCGCTTAGCAGACGCGTTCGCAGCGGCGGCAGGCAAAGAGTGCGTGAAAGCGATAGTGAGCCACCAGACTGCCTAGAATAGGGGTTTGCGCTCCGTTTTTTTTATCGCTTCGCTCTTGCTGCTTAGCGCCTGCCAACGGCCCGATCCGCTACCCACATTCAAGGCCGTGCCGCCGTTTGCGCTTACGGCGCAGGATGGCCGCGAAGTCACCCTTGACGACTATGCCGGGCGCGTCTGGATTGCCAACTTTGTCTTCACGAATTGCCCAGGCCCTTGCCCGATGCTGACGTCGCACATGAAGGACGTCCAAGACTTGCTCGAAGAGCGCTCGTTGGATGTACCGCTGGTTTCCTTCAGCGTGGATCCGGAGACGGATACGCCGCCGGTGCTGACCGAGTACGGCAAGACGTTCGGGGCGGATTTCACTCGGTGGACGTTCTTAACCGGCTACAAGCAGGAGATCTACGACTTGATCTTGCACGGCTTTCTGCTGGCTGTCAGTGACGGCGCCGTCTCCGCGGATAACCCCTCCGGAGCGGGCATCATCACGCACAGCACGCGATTCGCTCTGATCGACCAAGAAGGAGTGGTGCGCAGCTACTACCACGGCGAAGAGGCCAGCGTTGCGACAGAGATCGTGACGGACGCCAAGCGTCTATTGGACGAGGGTCCCTAACCATTCGCTTACGGCTTGATTGAAAAGCTTTGGGCCTTCGAGATTGGCGAGGTGTCCGGCGCCCGGAATCTCGACGTACTTAGCGCTCTGAATCTTAGCGGACCATTCGCGGGCTTCGGCGGCAGGCGTGATGGCGTCGTCGGCGCCGCTGATGACCAGCGTCGGCACCCGAATACGGGAGAGGATGTCGCTACTGTCGCGGCGACTGCCCAGTGCGCTCAGCATGTCCGCAACGACCTTGGGCGGCGCGGCCTCAATCATGTCGCGGACTTTGCCGGCGATCTTTCCATCCGCTTGCGCCGCGGCGCCGATGAATTTTGGGAGCAGTTGTTTGGCCAGCTCCGCCGAACCATGCTGCAACACAAACTCGGCCGACTTCTGGCGGCCCCTGCGCGCATCGGCCGTATCGGCCGCTGGCCGGGTGTCTGCGAGGAGCAAGCCGAGAAGGCGTTCGGGGAAGAGTCGCGCGAAGGAGAAAGCGGCATAACCGCCCATCGAGACGCCGCCGACAACGGCTTTGTCGATCTTGAGGACGGTCAGAAGGTTCGCAGCGATGCGGGCCTGGTCGTCCATGCCGACGGGCCCGGGAGCGGATTTCCCCAGACCGGGAGCGTCAAAGAGGATCACCTTGGCGACGCGCGAAAACTCCTCCACTTGTGCGTCGTACATTGTGTGGTCGAGGGGAAAGGCATGCATCAACAGCAGCGGAATTCCCTCGCCCTGAACGAAGTAGCTGATTGTGCGTCCGCCGATTGTCGCTTGCATTGGTAAGTCCGTCTCTTGAAACTGGAGACTTGGAATCTAGCACGACCTATACAGGACTTTCCTCTGAGACCGGCACGGCGGTCGCGATTACCGTGTCCAGTGGCCTCATTGAGAAGGTAGAGCCGCGCCCGGAAGCCTCCGTTACGGACTGGGTTTCTCCAGGCTGGATCGACTTGCAGGTCAACGGTTTTGGCGGCGTCGACTACAACTCGCCGGCAACAACGATCGACCAAATCGCTCTCTCGATTGAGGCCCAGCGCAAGACCGGCGTGACCTGCCTGTTGCCTACAGTCATCACCGGCGACCTTAGTGAAATGGCGGCCTGCCTCAAGAACCTGGCAAGCGCCAAGCGGGAACTACCGGAAGGCGCCGCGATTATTGGTTTTCACGTGGAAGGCCCCTGGATCTCACCCGAAGACGGGCCGCGCGGCGCCCATCCTCGTGAGCATGTTCGCCCAGCATCTGTTGACGAGTTCAAGCGCTTGCAAGACGCCGCCGGGGGATTGATACGGCTGTTGACGCTTGCTCCCGAGTCGCCGGGAGCGCCAGCGTTGATTGAGTATGCAGCAGGTTCCGGCGTGACCGTTTCCATTGGCCATACCGGCGCGACGTCCGAGCAACTTGAAGCTGCTGTGAGTGCCGGGGCGACGATGACGACGCACCTGGGCAATGGCGCGCACGCGGTACTGCCCAAAGGACAGAACTACATCTTGCAGCAGATGGCCGACGACCGTCTTTCCGCCGGCATCATCGTGGACGGCATCCACTTGTCGCCCGATTTCGTCAAGATCGTTGTCCGCGCAAAAGGCCCTGAGCGGCTGTTCCTGGTAACGGACGCCGTGGCGCCGGCCGGCTGCGCGCCTGGCCTGCATCCGCTAGGTTCTCAGCACGTACGCCTCTCCGAAGACGGCAGCGTGCGGCTGCCCGATGGACGGCTTGCCGGCTCCTCCTTGCGTATGGATCGAGCGGTAGAGAACGTAATGCGCTTCGCCGGCGCCGGCGTCGGGCAGGCTTGCCGCATGGCGTCGGCGAATGCCGCCAAGGCGGTCGGCCATGTGCAGCGCAGCGGCTTCTTGCAGGCGGGCGACCCGGCGGACCTGACCTTTTTCACGCTCTCCGGAGAAGGCCGTCTCGAAGTCACGAACGTTATTCGCCCTGGCTAGCTTGCACGGTAGGAGGAAGATGCTCCAACAAGAACTTGGTCATCAACGAGCGCATGTGCAGCACGGTGTTTTTGTCTTCACGCAATGCGTGAGTTCGATTGGGGTAACTCATCATTTCAAATGGCTTATTGAGTCGAACTAACTCATTGATTAGCCGCTCTGACCCTTGGTAGTGTACGTTGTCGTCGCCCGTGCCATGAATTAGCAGCAGGTCGCCCTGTAACCGGCCGGCAAAGTTGATGGGCGAGCCTTCGCGGAAGCCCGCCTCGTTGTCCTTCGGCAAGCCCATGTAGCGCTCCTGATAGATGGTGTCGTAGTAGCGTTGATCCGGAACCGGCGCCACGGCGATTCCAGTCTTGTAGAGCTCTGGGTGTTTAAACATGGCGTTGAGCGTCATCGAGCCGCCGCCGCTGGCGCCCCAAACGCCCACGCGCTTTGGGTCAAGGTAGGGACGCTCCGCTAAGACCTTGCTGACTGCCGCCGTCTGCTCTTTGGGCGCAAGGACGCCAATCTGGCGGTAGACGACTTTTCGCCAGCCTCGCCCCCGAGGAGCGGCCGTGCCTCGATTGTCGACGCTCATGACGAAATAGCCCTGCTGCGAAAGCATCTGATGCCAGAGGTGCAGGTCCCCCATCCATCGGTCCACTACCGTCTGGCCCGCCGGCTCGCCATAGACGAACACGAGCAACGGATAGATCTTGGAGGGATCGAAGTCGGCGGGCTTGACAATCCATGCATCGAGTCGAATCCCATCGCCGATGTCGACTTGAAAGAATTCTGTCGGCGTGACGCGCAGCGCTTCGACCTTTTCTCGAACGGCCTTGTTGTCCTCAAGAATTCGCATGGTCTGGTGGGCGGGAAGCGAAACCAACTCCGTTATAGGCGGTGAGTCACGTCGCGAAAACGTGTGCATCGCCCAGCGGCCATCGGACGAAATTTGGTAGGAGTTGGACCCCTTGGTCTCGGCCGGAGTGACGCGTTCTAGCCCTGAGCCGTCGAGGCGCACGCGGTACAGATAACGCCGCGTCGCATCGCCGGGAGAAGCAATGAAGTACGCCCAACCGGAACGGGAATCCGCTTCTAGCAACTCCGTAACGTCAAACTCGCCAGGCGTTAACAACGTTACGGCGCCGGAGTCCTTCTCTGCGAGGTAAACGTGCCGCCAGCCGTCCCGCTCGCTGATCCAGGTGAAGCGCTTGCCGTCGTCCAGCCAGAGCAACTCGTCATCCACATCTACCCAGGCGTCGTCGCGCTCCTCCAGCACTGTGCGAGTCTTGCCCGTCTTGGCGTTGGCGATCAGAACACGATTGGCGTTCTGGAGACGGTTTAAGACCTGCAAGAGGAGTTCGTCCGAGTTTTCCGCCCAGTCCATGCGGGCGATGTACTGGTTGCGGGGATCCCCTTCGACGTCCATCCAGCGCGTCTTGGCGGAGACGACGTTGACGATGCCGACTCGGCTGGCTGAATTCTTTTCGCCGACTTTCGGATAGCGGTACCAGGTCACCTTCGGGTAAAGCGAATCGGTATTGTTGACGAGCGGAAATTGCCCCACGCCGGACGCATCTAACTGCCAATAGGCGATCGACTTGCTGTCGGAACTCCAGCGGAAGCCGTCACGCAGGCCTAGCTCCTCCTCGTAGACCCAGTCGAATGTTCCGTTGATGATGTCGTTCGAAGAGGCGTCGGTGAGCTTGCGGATCTTGCTGGTGCGAACGTCCTCCACGTAGATATTTCGTTCGCGGACATAAGCAACCATCGTTGCGTCTGGAGAGAGTTTGGCGAACATCAGAGACGCTGCCGGCGCGTTCTTGTCGACTTTGCGCAAGGCCTTCTTGGGGAGATCCAGGAGCCAATAGTCACCGCGCGTTTTCTGCCGCCAAACCCGCTGTGAATCAGTGTAGACAAGCAGCAGTGACTTGTCGTGAGACCACGTGAAGTCATCGATCTCCAGCGGTTTCGTTGCGCCCGCCGGGATCAGATCCCTGGCGGCAACGAGGATCTCCGTTTGGCCCGTCTCGGCATCATGCTGGACAATGTCTTTGCCCTCTTCGTTGTCCGCCGATTTTTCGAGAGTGAGGTAGGCAGCTTCGCCATTGAGCCAGCGCGTGACCGGCGCGGTGGTCTTGAATTCTTCCTGCCCGTAAATTCTCTCGAGAGTGAGCTGCGATGGATCGTCCGCAGCGAGGGCGTTCGGAATCTGCAGAAGGAGGAGGGATGCCAGCAGATACAGGGCCGCCCCGCCTGGAAATTTCATAGCTAGAATCATAGAACCGATCCTTCTGATGCGTCCACGCTGCGCGACATAGGCAACCGCAATCCCAAACAGCAGTGA
>CAZYOX010000024.1:19102-20659 GCA_964649285.1 uncultured Bryobacterales bacterium
GTAACGTTCTGGTCACAGGAGGCTCCGGGTTTATCGCCGCACACTGCATCGCACGGCTGTTGGCCGCGGGCCACGACGTACGCGCCACCGTGCGCGCTGCTGGGCGCGAGGAGAGGCTTCGCTCTATGCTGCGGCAGAGCGGCATGCCGGATGATCGCCTCTCGTTTGCGATTGCCGACCTGGAGCAGGACGCCGATTGGGCTGCCGCTGCGGACGGTTGCGAATACGTCTTGCATGTGGCTTCGCCTTTCCCCTTGGGCGCGCCGAAGCACGAGGACGAATTGATCCGCCCGGCGAGGGAGGGCGCCTTGCGTGTCTTGCGGGCCGCGCGCGATGCGGGAGTCCGGCGCGTGGTGCTGACCTCTTCGTTTGCGGCCGTCGGCTATGGCCACGCTCCGCAGACGGAACCCTACGACGAGGCCTCTTGGACAAACGTCGACGGTCCGGCTGTTAGCGCTTACACCAAGTCGAAGACCCTTGCGGAACGCGCCGCTTGGAATTTCATCGAGCGGGAGGGCGGCGGCCTGGAGCTCTCAACCGTGAATCCGGTTGGCGTCTTGGGTCCGGTGCTGGGGCCAGACTACGCCACTTCGGTCCGTTTCGTGAAGATGCTGCTGGACGGCACGATACCCGCCTGCCCACGGGTCTATTTCGGCGTGGTCGACGTTCGCGACGTGGCCGATTTGCACCTGATGGCGATGGGCCATCCCACGGCGGGAGAGCGATTTATCGCCTCGGCGGGAGATGCGATGTCATTGTTCGAAGTCGCGCAAACCCTCAAGGTGAAGCTGGGGGAGCGGGCCAAGAGGGTTCCCACGCGCCAGTTGCCGGATTGGGTCGTCCGAGTGGGCGCCGTATTCAGCGGAGAATTGCGGCAGCTCGCGCCGCAGCTTGGCCAGATTCGCCGCGCTTCCAGCGCCAAAGCGCGACGGGAGTTGGGCTGGACTCCGCGATCAAGAGAAGAAGCCATCGTGGCGGCGGGAGAAAGTCTGATTCGCCTCGGGTTGCTCGACAAGAGTTGACCTTCCGGGGGGTCTGATTGCGCGAAGATGGGAACGATGAATGGCGCGAAAGCGAAGGCGAGCGGTCCTGACGAGGCTCGCCGCGTCAGCCTGATCCTAAAGCGGCTCAATCGGGACTATCCAGACGTCGTCTGTGCGTTGAACCACACGAGCGCCTGGGAGCTGTTGGCGGCGACGATCCTTTCGGCGCAGTGCACCGACGTTCGCGTGAATATCGTCACTCCGGCGCTGTTTGCTGCCTACCCCACCGTCCAGGCCATGGCGGTCGCCGCGCAGCCGGACGTGGAACAATTAGTGCGCACGACGGGGTTCTTTCGCAACAAGGCCAAGAATCTAATTGGAGCAGCTCAGGGCATCGTAGAACGATACAATGGCCAAGTACCGACCTCGATGGAGGACTTGTTAACCCTCCCAGGGGTGGCGCGCAAGACAGCCAACGTCGTTCTCGGCTCTTGGTTCGGCATCGCCAGCGGCGTCGTCGTCGACACGCACGTCTCGCGCATAGCGAACCGCCTTGACCTGACCAAAGCTACCG
>CAZYOX010000025.1:0-20576 GCA_964649285.1 uncultured Bryobacterales bacterium
GACTTCGTCCGTGTCGGACGGCATGCCGGAGGGCATATCGACGGCGGCGAACAAGACATGCGAGAAGTTGCGGCTGAGATCGTCGATGACTTCGCCGATCAGGCCTCGCGCGGGACCTTCGAGGCCGGTACCCAGCAGCGCATCCACAGCCAGCGTGGCGCGCAACACGCGTCCGCGAAAAGCCTGCCAAGCGGCAGCATCGGCAGCGACCTGTAAGGGAACGCCGACGCCCTGGGTCATGCGCCAGTTCGCGGCCGCATCGCCGTTCAGGCTCGCTGGATCGGCTAACAGGACCGCTTCGACTTCGTCCGCCAGGCCTTGCACGAAGAGTTGGCGGGCGATAGCCAAACCGTCTCCGCCGTTGTTGCCTTTGCCGCACAGCACAACGATCCGGTGGCTGGAGAGCGGCGCGAATTCCTGTTCGAGGGCGCGGACGACTTGAGCCGCAGCGTTCTCCATGAGCAGGAGGCTGGGAATTCCGATCTTTTCGGTCGTTAGGCGATCGACCTCGCGCATCTGAGCGGCGGTGAGTACGCGTATCATGCTATTCCTCTTCTTCTTCGGTTGAGCGGCTCACGCTTGGCGCCTCATCAGCAGCATGGTCATATCATCCTGCTGGACCGGGCCGCCTACCCAGGCGGAGACTTCTTCCATCACGGCGGCGATGATTTCTTCGATCGGGCGATCGCCTTGGCGCCTCAACAAATCCCAGAGACGGTCCTCGCCGAATTCTTCTCCATACGGGTTTTCCGGTTCGGTGATGCCATCGGTGAAAGCGGCCAGGAGGTCTCCAACGGCAAGAACGACGCTGCGACTCTCGTATTTCATGTTGCGGAATGCGCCGAGGACCAGACCGGTGACTTCCAGGGGAATCCTTTGACCGTCGCGGAGCAGCATGGGCGGGAGGTGGCCCGCGTTGACATAAACCAATTCGCCGTTGAGATTGCTGTAAACGCCGAAGAATAGCGTGGTGAAGAGCTCGGGAGCAGTACCGTCGAACAACTGCCGATTGGTTTCGGTGACGACCTCGACGACGGCCGCCGCGAGGTCATCCGCGCCGCGCAGGCGGCCTAACAGCGTGCGGATCGTCGAGTGGGCGGCAGCCATGACTAATGCCGAGGAGATGCCTTTGCCTGCGACGTCGCCGAAGGCGACAGCGACGTGATGATCGTCGATATCGAGGTAGTCGTAGAAATCGCCGGAAACTACCTTGGCAGGTTTGCAAACGCCCAGCATGTCGATGCCGGGCAATTGGGGCCTCTGTTTCGGAAAGAGTTGGCGCTGCATCTGGTGGGCGATGGCCAACTCGGATTCCAGTTTCTGACGCTCGCGCGAATCTTCCACCAGTCTTTCAATCGACGTCGTCATCGAGTTGAACGACCGCGCCAACTCAGTGAGCTGGGTGTGTCCGCGGACCGGGGTGCGGTAGGAGAAGTCACCGCGGCTGACGTGGCGCGCGCCAATATAGAGCTCGTTGATTGCCGAAGTAATGGTTCGCGTAAGAGAGACGGCCACGACGGTGGAAACGACGACGGCGAATCCGAACAGACCCCACAAGGCGTAGCCCAGCGTGGTTGCCATCTGCGCCGTGCCGGCGGACTGACTGCGGAACAACAGGCCCAGCACGGCGCTAAAACGAGTGGTCAGCTCGAAGACCTCTTCCCTTTTGGTCTCGCCCGTGGCCCACTCCAGCACGGGAGTTTCGGCCCGCCAGGGTATCATCCAATCTAGTGGATACTGCGGGTCGGGCAGGCGCATCTGCAGGGGCGTTTGCTGGAGGCGGCGTCCCCGCCGAGGTCCGACAAAGGCGGCGGGTGATTGCAGAGCGGTCGCTGTTGGAGGCGGTCCCTCACGCCTCGCGGCCACAAAGCCGCCAATGGGGCTGACCACGCCGAAACCCGGCAGCCAATCGAGCAAGTATTCCTCCGTCAAAGGGACCATGAGCAGCAGCGACGGCGTATATGCGGCGAGGTAATAGGCGCCGCGCCTTCTGACGACGCCGCGGTAACTCTCGACGTTTGCCGGCGGCGCGTCGTCGCGAAGGAACTCGGGAATCGCAACAGGGCCATTGGGCGTCTCGAAGCGCACGAGCAAGTCCGGGTAGCGCTGGCGGGCGTCTTGGAGGAATCTGGCGCCCGCCGCGCGGCGCTCGTCCGGCGGCAGACTGCGCAACTGCCAGATCAATGAATCTGCGGTGGCGTAAAGAGCTTCGGCACGCTTGTCGACTTCATTCGAAACCATAAAAGCGCCAAGGGGGCCAAAGATGAGAAAGAGGCCGAGGCCAGACAGCAAGAACGCCAATCCCAGCGGAATGACTCCGATGAAAACGTAAACCGCGGCCATGCGGTGGCGAACACGCCATAACAGCCGTCTCGTTAACCATCGAGCGAGACGGAAAAGGACCCGGCCCAGTACGGCCGAACCCAACGCGTAGATCGCGAACTGGAGGACCGTACGGACAGTGAAGACCGCACTCCAAGCGCCTTCCAGGGGCCACAAGACCAGATAGACGGCGAGTAGCGCTAGGAGAGTACGCTCCCAACGGTTCATGCGACGAAAGCTGGCTTGCATGGATTCTCGCGTCAGCCTAGTCTCCCGCAATACGCTGCCCGGCGCCGGACCGTTCCAGCCTAGCTGAACTCCATCGCCTAGTTGCTTAGACGCCAGGAACGAGAAGTTGCTGTGCGAAAATCGTTCGGGCGAGCATTGGGAGTCTCGCATATTTGGATACCGCCACGATCCGCTACCGCGTCGCCGATTTTCTGAGCCGCCATGCGCCGTTTCAGTTTGTTGAGCAAGCGGACCTCCTCTCGTTGGCCGCCTCAGGCCGTGTGCGTTTCCACGAGAAGGACGAGTACGTGTTTCGTCAGGGCGAGCCGCGTAAGGAGTTCGTCAGCGTCATCCAGCAAGGCATGGTGGATCTACACGAAGAAACGCCTACTGGGACGCGGCTGCGCGACAGACTGGGTGAAGGCGAACTGCTGGGCATTGGGCGGGTCCTCGATGCCAAGCATTACCTCTACACCGGGAAAACTTCCGGGGATGTGTTGCTGTACACCTTCCCCGCAGCGGAGTTTGACCGCATCGTCGCCAAGTACCCGCAGGTCGCCGACTACTTGTCGGCTTATTTTTCCGCGATGCCCAGCCGAGCCGAGAAAGGGCGTCCCGGAGCCTCGGGAATCGCACCGGGCGACCCGGTAGCGCTGCGCGAACTGTCGGTGCGACGGCTCGCCGTGGTGGACGAATCGACGTCGTTGCGAGAGATCGCGCGCATTCTCAATGCGAATCATGCCGAGGCCGTCGTCGTCCAGGACCCGCTGCAGAAGCCCATTGGCCTCGTGACGTTGCGTGAAGTCGTGCAGCGAATAGCCGACGGCGCTTCGAGTACCCAGTGGGCGACTGCCGCCATAGACGACCAGCCGCTGGCGACGGCGCCGCCGGGGCTGACGGCCAACGAATACTTTGTGCGGCTGGCCCAGAGTCATGGGCGTCCGCTGGTATTGACGGCCGACGGCAGGCCAGGGTCTCCGGCGGTGGGACTGATTAGCGCCAATGACTTGTCGCTGCTGGCAGGCGTCAACCCTACGTTGTTGGCGATTGAGGCCGGATATTGCGACAACGCCCAACAGCTGGGCCGGCTGGTACAGCGCAGCCGGGCGATCACGCTCGGCGCCTTGAGCGAAGCGTCGCGGGCGGAGTGGTCGGCGCAGATGGCGGGCGAGCTCTGCGGAGCGATCGTGTCTCGACTCATCCAACTCGCTGAGCGAGAAGCTCTCGATGCCGGACTGCAACGGCCGGAAGTGCGCAGCAGCTGGTTGTTCTTCGGCGGCGCCGGACGGCAAGAGCTGATGACCTGGTTTGACGTGGACATTGGTCTTGTCTTCGAGGACGTTGACGCCTCGGCGCGGCCAGAAACGGATCGATGGTTTGCCCGAATCTCCAAGCGCTTGGACGCGGGCCTGCAAGAGGCAGGGTTCCGCTTCACCGATTCGGCGGTACGGGTCTCGAATCCGGACATGCGGCGATCCTTGCCGGAATGGAAGGCAAAGTTTCAAGGCTGGGTTGCGCAGCCTACGGAAGAACGCTTGTACGAGTGCCGCTCGTACTTCGATTTCCGTTGCTTTTACGGTGACACCGCCCTCGCGGAGGAGTTGCGCGACGGAATGTTCGCTGCGGTTGCCGCCAATCCGCGGTTCTTGACCTTGTTGGCCGGCAGCTGCTTGGCGCAAATGCCGCCGCTGACGTTCTTCAAAGGCCTAGTAGTAGACGACGGCGGAAACCAAAGCAATGTACTCGACTTGCGGCGCAGCGCGGTTTTCCCTCTGATCGATTCCGCGCGGGTGTTTGGATTGGCCAAGGCGACGCGCCAGCCTGGGACGTTTCATCGACTCTCTGGCGCAGCCGAACTATTGCCGGCAAGCCGCGATACGTTCGAGGCGGCCAAAGAGGCCTATCGTGTGACGCTGCAACAACGCGGTCGCGCCGGGCTGCTGGCCGGCGATGACGGCGTGCATATCCGTCCATCGTCGCTGAGCAAGTACGAGCAACAGATTCTCAAGGGAGCATTCCGGTCGATTCTCGAGCTGTTGGAACTGACCGGTGAATACTTTCGGGCTGTCGTGGGCCGATGAGCGAAACAACCGCGGAACTGATCGACGCGTATCGAGGCTTTGCCGGCAAGAGGCGGTCGGCGAAGAAGTCGATCGACGGAATCCGATTCGTTTGCTTCGATGCGGAGACGACGAGCCTCGACCCGCTGCAAGCGGGCGTGGTCGCGCTGGGAGCGGTGGCGATGGTCGGCGGAGACATCCAACTGGACGACTCGATCGAACTGCTGGTCCGCCAGAGCTACAATTCGTCCGCAGTCACCGTCCATGGCATCACGCGACAAGAATCGCAGGCAGGCTTGGAAGAGGAAGAAGCGATCGCTCAACTGTTGGGCTATCTTCGGGATTCAGTGATCGTCGGTCACCATGTCGGTTTCGACGTTACGTTGATCAATCAAGCGTGCGGACGACTGTTTGACGTACAACTGCACAACAAGACGCTCGATACAGCGGAATTGTCCATCTTGTTGGCGCGCGACGGAGCGTTGCCGGAGATGGCGGACTTCTCGTTGGATTCTTTGCTGCGCGTGCTCGGAATCGAGGCGCACGACCGGCACACTGCGGCCGGCGACGCTTTTTTGACGGCATTGGCCTTTCAGCGGCTGCTGCGAGTAGCCCGGCGTGTCGGCCGCGTGACGCTCTCGCAGCTCATGGAAAAGCCGAGCTAAATCAGCGCAACTCCGCGATCAAGCCCGGCAGCGACCGACTCATGAGCCCTTCGACGGACCAGCCCTCAAGGTCGCTGACTTTGACGCTAGCCTTAATCTCCTCTTCGCTCTTGCCTTGGTCGACGAGCTGACTTACGCGGGAGCGGAAGGTCTCGAAGTCCGCCTTCCATTGCGTGAGATCTTCGCGGGTAGCTACCTGGCCATGGCCCGGAATGACGGTCTCGAACTCCAGCTGGAGCACTTCATTGAGCGTGTCGTCCCAATCCAGAGCGCTGCCGCCGGAAGCGTAATCGATGAAGGGCGCGCCGCGCACGAACATATCGCCGGTGTGAATGACTCCCAATTGAGGGAAGTAGATGACCGCGTCCCCGTCGGTGTGCGAGGGACCGAAGTGTATGGCCTGGACTTCGGAGCCTCCCAGGTTGAGCGTTTGCTGCTCACTGAAGGAGAGGGTCGGAGCGGATGCTTGATCGCCCGCGGCCATGCGGTCGCGGGCGTTCTGCTGGGAGATCAACTGCGCCGTCTTGCCCAACTGAGCGTTGCCGCCGCTGTGGTCGCCATGATGGTGCGTGTTGAAGATATACTTCACCGGCAGATCGCTGACTTGCTTCACCTTGGCCAGGATTTCGGGCACGTTGCGGTCAAACTTGTCGTCCACCAGCACCACGCCTTCGGGAGTCGTCAACACGGCGACGTTGCCGCCCGAGCCGTAAATCACGTGCAGGTTATCCTTCACGCGGACGATTTCGAGCGGTTGGTCCGATTGCTGGGTATAGGCAACCCAAACACCCGCGGCCAGCAATAGAACGCCGGCAGAACGGATCCAAAGTGATTTGCTCATGGGGATACCTCGCCGAGTAGTCTAGCCGAAACGGCCTAGAGGGTTTCAAACTCGAATTCCTGTCCATCGACGACGACGATGACCCGCCCGGGGCCGAGTTCCGACCCGCGGTTGGGGAAGAAGACAGCGCCATCGGTCGAATCGCCGGAAGCCAGCTCCGATGTTACGAAGGCAATCGCCGCCGCGGCCGCCGCAGCCTTCAACCCTTTGTCGCCGAAGGCGATAGCGGAGAGGCGACGAGCCTCATAACCATTGTTCGAGCGAATCCGCTGATTGCCGTACAGCATCCGTTCATAAGCTTGCTGGAGCTTGACCACCTCGCTATAGCCGGCATTGCGGAATAGGTCTCCGATCACCTCGGACTCGGAAGCGGCACGGATGGCTCCTCCGGAGGCCGGGTGGAAGACAAAGTCCTTGGCTTTGACCTTGCGGGTGGCCGTGCCGCCATTGCTCAAAGCGACCTGAATGACGCCATATTCGCGAATGGCGACCGGCATCCTGGCATACATGATGGTCAAACCGTCGCGCGTGAGGGCCTGGTAGGCTAAGCCGTTGGAGGTAAACTCGACGACTTGGCTCTGGAGAAGTAGCGGCAGGACGGCTACAATGAGGGTGCACATCAACAGGAGGCGAAGGGGTTGCTTCCGGATGTGCGGCACGAGCTTATGATACGTTAGGCTCGCCCGGAGTTAAGTCTAGTCTCGCAATGAAAGCCCTAACCGGTCTTCCGACGCAGGTCTACGCTCAGGTGGGCGAAGAAGCGAGCATTCCCGTTGCGGACCTATTGCAATTGGTCCAAGGCTTGGAATCGAATCTCGATCCTTCGTTCATCGCGCGCTACAGGCCCGACATTTCCGCCGGCCTGGACGAATCGCAAATCCGATTCATCCACACGCGGCTTCGCGAGTACGGAGATTTGGCGGACCGCCGCATCGCTGTTCTCACGTCTCTGAGCCAGCAAGAGCGGCTGACGCCGGAACTGCGCAGCCAGATCGAGTCCGTTCGCAACAGGCGGGAACTGGACGACCTGTTCGCTCCCTTCAAGCCCAAGCCGCGCACGGCGGCCGACGATGCGATCGAAGCGGGTCTTGAGCCGCTCGCACGCTTTTTGTGGAGCCAACAAGGCGGCGATCTCTCGACGGAAGCCGGGAAGTACTTGAACCCTTCCAAGGGCATCAACACGGCTGAGGAAGCCTTGAGCGGCGCTCGCGAGATTATCGCGCGCTGGCTCGCCGAGAACGGCGAGGTGCGCGGGGACCTGAGACGGATTGTCGGCGAAGGCTCCAAGGTTGTCGTGGAGGAAGTGCCGGCGGAGCGAAAGCTTTCGGCAAAGGACAGCGCCGCTCGCCAGCGATTCGCCGGGGCATTCGGGAAGTATTATGACGCTAAGTCGCTGCCCTGGAAGCAGTTGCTGAATCTGCGACGGGGAACACGCGAGGGATGGCTGCGATACCGCATCGAGATTCCGCGTGAGCAGTGCTTAGAGTATCTGGGCAAGCGGCTATTGCAGGATCCAGAGTCCGCCGTGGCCGGGGAACTGGAAACGGCGGCGGCCCATGCACTGGATGCGTATCTCTCAAACGGGCTGGAAGGTGCGGTTCGCCAAGACCTTGAGGAACGCTGCGATGCGGAAGCGATTGCGACCTATGCCAATAATCTGAAGCGCACCCTGATGCAGGCGCCGGCAGGCGCCAAGGTGGTGATCGGACTTGAGGTCAGCCGACCAGGAGGATGGCGAGCGGCGGTCATCGGCGCCCAGGGCGAACTATTGGAAGCGGCCATCGTGAAGGCGGACCCGGCGGCCGCGAACAGGAGCGCGGGCGCCGCCGATGCCGATTCAGCGGCTGACGGTGATGGCGAATTGACCGACGGAGCGTCGGTGGAGATCGAGACGAGCCCCTCGCCCGATGCAGAAGCGAGCTTGGACGCTCCGGAACAGGCTGAGACCTCGGCGGAAGTTGCCGAGCCCGAGGTAGAGACGGCGGTCGCCGAAGAACCAACCGCGGCGGCACAAACTGTGGCGGAGCCGGAGGCGGCAATGGACGCTGGCGAGGCAGTCGCGGCGCCGGCTTCAGAGCCTGTAGTAGAAGCTGTGGAGGGCGACGCGCAGGCCCAGGATACTGAGACCCCAGCGATCGAGTCGGAAGAGGCCTCCATGGCCGAGATCGCAGACGCTGCGCCGGAAGCGGAGACGGGGGAAGAAGAAGCGCGCGCCGGGGAAATGGCGGAAGCTGCGGCGCCTGCGGAAGAGGCCTCGATTGCCGAGCGGCCAAAGACGGCGCGTAAGGAAAACTCGAAGTCTTCTCGCAAGTTCGACCGGATCGAGACGCCGCTAGCGGAGTTGTCGGAGTTAATCAGGCGTCACAACCCGGACTACATCGTGCTGGGCAATGGCCCCCGCATCCGCCATGTGGAGCGCTTTGTTCGCGCAGAAATCAAGAAGTCAGGCAAGCGCGTTAGTTGGGTAACGGTCAGCGAATCGGGCAGCTGGATCTATGCGACCTCGCGCGCGGCACGCAAAGAATTTCCTGCAGCGGAGCCGGCCGTGCGAGCGGCGGCCTGTTTGGCTCGGCGCTTCCAGGATCCGCTGGGAGAGGCAACCAAACTCGACCTTCGGGTGTTGGGAGTGGGCCAAGGCCACCACGAAGTGGATCAAAAATCCCTTCGAGACGAGCTTCGCCGCCTAGCGGCTTCATGCGCGAATGCCGTGGGCGTTGATCTCAACCGCGCCCCAGCGGAGTTGCTGGAACTCGTTCCCGGCATGACGGATCGCGTGGCGAAGCGCATCGTCGAGCTACGGGACGAAAAAGGTCCCTTCCCCAGCCTGGCAGCCGCTGAGAAGATGCCGGGCATGAACAAGCGTGTTTGGGAGCAGGCGTCTGGGTTCTTCCGCGTATTTGGCGGGGAGGAACCGCTCGACGAAACCGGCGTTCACCCGAAGGACTATGAGCAGGCCCGGGCGTTAATCGAGGCGGCTGGGAGTTCGGTCCAGGAGTGCATCGCGAATCCAGGGATTCTCGCCGGATTGAATCTCGACCCCTTTGTCGGGCCCGATCGCCCAAAGGCGATGCTAGAAGCAATCGTCAAGGAATTCGACCCGCGACGGTTGAATCCGCGAGGACAGTTCAAGCCGCCCAAGCCCGAAAGCGACGTGGAGTTGCTGGAAGAGCCGAAGCCGGGCATGAAGGTGCGCGGCATCGTGACCAATGCGGCAAGCTTCGGCGTTTTCGTAGACGTCGGTGCGGAGCAAGACGGTTTGCTGCATGTTTCGCAGTTGCCCGAGGAGATGATTGCCGACGATCGGCCCAAGGTCGCCGCAGGCGCGGAGTTGACTGTTTACATCACGCATTTCGACTCGCAGTCGGGCAAGCTCTCGCTGTCGATGCGGGAAGTCCGCGAGAATTCACGCCAGCGCAGGACGGCGCCGGCAGCACGGCGGGAGAGCGGAGTTGGACGTCCCCGGCGGCCGTCCGACGACGAGCGTCCGCGGCAAGAAAGAGCGCCGGTCACGCGAACCTTTGGACCGAACAAGGACGAGCAGGTGCGCGCTCGCAGGCAGGTGGAAAATATGTCGTTGAGCGAGAAACTGGCGGCGTTGGGCGACAAGTTCCGCACGAAGGTATAGGCATCGTCGGTATAGGCATCGTCGGATGAAACCGAGTATGCTGCTGACTGCGTCTTAAGAATGTGGGTGGGGCAGCGCGCAAGGCGCTGGTGAAGGTTATGACGATGCATTGCCAACCTGTCCGTTGTCTTGCTGCCGCAGCCCTCGCGGCTGCGCTGTTCCTAACGCCCCAGTTTGGCAGGACGCAAAACCTTTTCGACTCCCCGGTGATGGCGCCCTTTGTGCCGACCCCGGAATTGGTAGTGCAGCGGATGCTTGAGTTGGCGGAGTTGAAGCCCGGCGACAAGCTTTACGATTTGGGCTCCGGCGATGGCCGCATCCTCTTCACTGCGGCCCAGTCGGTCATGCTCACCGCAGTCGGCGTCGAGATCAGCGAGCCCTTGGTAATCGAGACCCGCGAACGCGCCAAGACCCTCGGTTTGTCGGACCGCGTCACGGTGCGGCAGGAGAATCTGCTCGAAACGGACTTGAGCGATGCGACTGTGGTGATGGTCTATCTGCTGGGTTCCGCGAACGAGCAGCTGCGGCCGAAATTGGAGAAGGAACTGCGCGTGGGGACTCGTGTCGTCTCCCACGATTTCCGCTTCGAGGGCTGGACGCCGAAGGCGACGGCCGAGGTCGACGGCAGCGGTCGCCCCCACTTTGTTTACCTTTACGAAATCGATCAGTCGATGAAGTAGACGCCCGCTGTGGGCTTCCGCCAAGGCCTCGCTAAACTTTCTGGCAGCGCGCACAAAAGTGCGTGCTGCGGCCCGCCACGCTAGATTTGCTGATCGCTCGACCGCAGATGCGGCAGGGCTGGCCGGTCTTCCCATAGACGGCTGTATAGAGCTGAAAGTACCCCTGGGCGCCTTCGCTGTTCACGTAGTTAGCTACGGTGGAACCGCCCTGAGCTATGGCCTCCCTCAAGACCTCCTGTATGGCCGCGTGCAGCCGGTCCGTCCGGACGCGGGCGAGGCGAGTTGTCGCGGCTTTGGGGTGAATTCGCGCCCGAAACAACGCTTCGTCGCAATAGATGTTGCCCAATCCCCGCAGGAATTCTTGGTTCAGCAGAACCGCCTTCACGCGCGCCGATCTGCTGCGCAACCGCGAATAGAACTCCGCTGCTCCGATCTCCAGCGGTTCCGGGCCTAACTCCAGCAGACGGGGCGGAAGGGACGTCCCCCACTCCATCCGGCCGAACTTCCGGATGTCGTTGAAGATCAACGTCACGCCGTCTCTCAGCGTAAAAACGACCCGCGTCCAAGGACCCGGTTCGACGTCGAACAGGAAGGCGCCGGTCATCCGTAAATGAACCGTCAACACTGAGGTCTTATTGTCTTTCTGTAAGTGGAAAACTAGGTATTTTCCCCAGCGCTGTACTCCGGTGATTTCTTGGCCGGCGAGCGCCTGCGCAGTCACATCCGGATCACCGACGCACGTGCGTTCCCAGAGGAATTCGACGGACGCAATTCGCTGCCCGGCGAGGCGCGTTCGTAGCCCGCGAACAATCGTTTCCACCTCGGGGAGTTCAGGCATTTTCCCAGTATGGCTATAGAAACTCTCGAAATTTCCTAGTTTTGGGCTTTCTGAGGGAAAAGCTCTTGACGGAAACTATAGTCCTATAGATACTATGACGTCTAGTACTGTAGTTCTGAACGCTCAGTACTACGAGTCTGTGTCCTGGTACCTCAACGTCGCAGATCTGTGGGCTTTATCTACAGGCTGCATATAGGAGTAATATATGTGTAAGAAACTACTGAGCTTAGGCGCTCTATTAGCGGTGTCCCTGACCCCCTCCAGTGCCGCTACAATTAGCTTCTCCGATACCGTAAATACGACATTCACCCCCGATACGTTGTCTTTTACGCTCTCTCAGTTCGATCCGAGTCTTGGAACGCTCACCGGCATCTTGATCGAGTATTCGGCCGAATTAAACGGCGTCTTCACTGCCGAGAATGAGAGCAACTCCAATGGCATCCTCACGGGTACCATGGCAGGCGATTTTACGCTCAGCGGTCCTGCCCCATTGACGTCGCCGCTATTAACGCTCAGCGCGACGGACAATCTGGGACCGCGGAATGTGGCGGCCGGTGAAATCATCGCGTTCAGCGTTCTTGGAGCATCAGACAGCGACAGCTACGCGACGAGTATTCCCGCTGAGCTGGCTCCATTCCTCGGCCTCGGGGACGTAGCATTTGGCGGCACGGCTAACGCGCTAGCATCTCCGATTGGCGACTTCACTCCGTTGATCTTCTCCGCCAGCCTCTCTGGATCGGCGACAGTGAACATTACGTATGAATACGAGGATGCGCCGCCAACGGTCCCGGAGCCTCTGTCCCTCTATCTGATGGGCGGCGGGTTGTTGGCGCTGAGCTTCATGCGGCGCCCTAGCAAGAAGTCTGCTTAAGTTCAGAAAGCAGCATCCGCGGCGAGAGCCTTCCTCAATCTCCCCAGGAACTCTCGCCGCGGCATTTCTTCAGCGCCCATTTGCCGGGTGAATGGATTGGCAACTTGGACGTCAAACAGCAGAAATCCTCGTCTCCTCAAGTGCTGCGCGAGAGCAACTAAAGCGACCTTCGATGCATCGGTCTCGCGATGGAACATCGACTCGCCGGCAAAAGCCCCTCCTACCGCCACGCCATAGATCCCTCCGACCAGACGGCCATCTAGCCAGGCCTCTACGCTATGAGCGTCACCGGCCTCATGCAAGGCGACGTAGGCCCGGATGAGGGCGGGACTGATCCAAGTAGAGTCTTGCGCGGCGCGTTTTCCGCTACAAGCTTCCATGACTTGGCGAAAGGCGCGGTCACGACTGACTTCAAATCGACCTTGCCGGAGCTTCTGGGCCAGCCGGCGCGAAACACGCACCCCGCGTGATAGGTCAATGATGGCCCGGGGGTCGGGCGACCACCAAGTCTCCGGATTGGCCGACCACGGAAAGATTCCTTTGCGGTAGGCCTCGCGCAAGCGCGCAACCGACAGCCCTCCGCCCACCGCGACGAGCCCGTCAGGCCGGGCTTCGCACGGATCTGGGAGCGGATCCGCCGCCGATAGGATCCGCGGGGCCGCTTGGCCGGTGCGCATTTCATTATTGTGTCTTAAGCGACCATACGATACTCTTCACACCGTGGGCCGGGCAGACTCGCGCAAGAACGCGCTACGCGCACCGCAACCGCTGCTGCCGCAAACGCTTCCCGAGTGGCTGTTGGAGTTGGGCGCGGTAGCCGCGCTGCTGTCGCAGGTCGCGATCGTCTTGGGCGCCTGGCCCGAGATACCGGATCAGGTACCGCAGCACTTTGACGCATCCGGCCAAGCAGACGCTTGGGGTTCGAAGGCGACCTTGCTGCTGCTGCCCGCTGTGAACTTTGTTGTTTTCGTGATGATGACGGTCGTCAGCCGATTTCCGCACATCTCGAGCGTTCCGGTCGAGGTCACGCCCTTCAATGCCCCGCGCGTCTACCGGCTGATTCGATTCCAAACGATTTGGCTCAAGACCATCGTCGCGCTGGTGCTTGCCTACATGAGCTGGCGGACGATTCAGCAGACTCGCGGAGGAGTCGAAGGATGGGGAATCGGCTTCTTTCCGCTGACCATTCTCGGAGTCGGATCGCCAATCGCCTGGTTCTACTTGGAACTTCGGCGCCTTGGCGGGTCCCCGGTGGAAGAGGCGCATCTGACGCAGTGAGCACTGCTGGCCAATGCGATTCGTGCGCGATCATGCGGCGACTGTTACGCTGACCCCGTGGGCTTCGGCAAACGTTTCGGACTGGCGGCATCGCTGCTGGCTGTCGCCGCTGTCGGCGTTGCGGTAACAATTTGGCTCCAGGCTCGAAGCTCATTAGAGCGAGCCTCCGCTGAATGGTCCGAAGCGTCTTCGCTGCCCGTCTTGGTCCGTCCGTTGGGACCGCCGTCACCGATCATCCAGGCTGTGGCGGCGGCGCCGATTTACTCATCCGCGATCGTCTTCGACGGCGATCTTTGGTTGGCGGGCCGCGGAGGGCTAGAGCGTCGAGGGCTGGGCAACGGAGATTTGGCGGGACAGTGGAGAGTGGGCGCCGAGTTACCGCCGGCCCCAATCACGGCCTTGGCCGTCGCCCGAGTGGACGCGGGAAGCGAAGCGCGGTTATTGGCTACGACGGCAGGCGAAGGGCTGTTGTCCATCTCGGCGGCGGGCGACATCGTACAGGTTTTACCGGAGGACGCCGACTTAGCAGACCTGACGTCTGTGCTGGCGATCAGTACGGGCGGCGTGCTGTTGGGAACCGAGCGTGCCGGCATTCTCGCTTGGAACGGCGAAACGCTGCGACGCGTTCACAGCTTGCTCTCCGATCAGCAAGTCACCGAGTTGGCGGGCGACGAGGGCAACCTATGGATCGGCACGCTAAACGAGGGCGTGCAGCATTGGGCCGGCGGATCTCTGAGCCGCTTCGGCGAGGCGGAAGGCCTGCCTGACCGCCGAGTGCTGTCGCTGGTTGCCGGCCCCGAGAGGGTCTACGCGGGAACACCGTTGGGCATCGCGGTCTTCCGAGAGGATGCACTAGAGCGAACTCTGGCGGACGGTTTGTTCGCGACAGCGCTGCACGCTTCGGGCGATGTACTCCTGATCGGCTCGACGGATGAAGGCGTGGCGGAAGTCGCACTGAACCAGCAACGACACCCGCAGGCCTTGGGACCCCGTACTGCCGCCGAAGGCCCGCAAGACGTCCGAGCCTTCGCGGGCATGGGGTCCATGCTGCTCGCCGTGACGCCATCGGCGGTTTATGCCCGAGCGGAAGAGGATCCCGCCTGGCGGCAGCTAGCGGCGGCGAGTTCGAAAGGCTTGCGGGATCGCAACGTTGCGGCCCTCTATGCCGATCCGGCAGCGCATCTCTGGGTCGGATATTTCGACCGAGGATTGGACGTGCTGGACGCGACGTTTGAACGGATCTTGGCCGTTGAAAACGATCAGATCTTCTGCGTCAATCGCATCAAGGCGGCTCCAGACGAAGGAACTACGGCAGTGGCCACGGCCAACGGGTTAGGTTATTTCGACGTCACCGGGAAGATGCGCCAATTCTTAACCGGCGACGATGGGCTGATCGCCAGCCATGTGACCGACCTGGCGTTTGCCGGGGATACCACGGTGCTGGCGACGCCGGCGGGCCTGACTTTTTTCGACGCGGGCGGAGCGCGTAGCCTGTATGCCTTTCACGGACTGGTCAACAATCACGTCTATTCGCTGGGCGCCGACGCTGGCCGCGTGTTGGCGGGTACCCTGGGCGGACTGTCTATTCTTGAAGGCGGACGCGTCACGGCCAATTTCACCACGGCGAACTCGCCGCTGGCGCACAACTGGGTTTCGGCTATCTCGTCGTTTGGAGACGATTGGTATGTCGGGCTCTATGGCGGAGGCGTGATGCGGCTAACCTCGAAAGGGGAATGGATCGCCTATCCAGAATTGCGCGGCATCGAGATCAATCCGAATGCGATGATTTCGTCTAGTACGGGAGTCTACGCAGGAACTTTGGACCGCGGCTTGCTTGTATTCGAACCCGGCAGCGAGGCATGGCGCTTCGTGACCGACGGTTTGCCATCGAAGAACGTCACGGCCTTGGCGTTGAGCCATGACGTTCTCTACGTAGGCACGGACAACGGTCTGGCTCGGACGACCGAACTGGAGTTAACCCGCAGATAATGCGCATCGCGGCATGTATATTTTTACTGGCGGCGCTGATTTTACCCGGCGTCGCACGCCCCGATGCCGGCGTGTTGATCTCGGGCGACGACGCGCAACCCGATCCGCGCAAGCTTTCCCTCGACCGCATGAAGGTCGATGTGTTCATCGACAACGGCATGGCGCGGGTGCGCATTCAGCAGGTCTTCGCCAGTCATGTCGCATCCATCCAAGAGGGCGAATGGTCATTCGCGTTGCCGAGCGGCGCGGCGGTGTCGGACTTTGCAGTATGGGACGACGTAACGAGAATCCCCGGCGTCATTCTCGAGCGGCGACGCGCCGAAGACATCTACGCACGCCTCGAGTCGCAGGCAATCGACCCAGGCCTCTTGCGCCAGGGGGAGTATGGAGCGGACGAGGCGAGACGCGGCGCGATATTCTCGGCCAAGGTCGTTCCGATTCCCGGCTATGGGTTTAAGAGAATCGAGATCGAATACCACGAGCGCCTGAGCGTGGAAGATCTCGTCTCGCGTTTCGCCCTGCCGCTGCGGCCGGACGCCTACCAGGAGCAGACAGCGGGGCGTTTCGACCTGCGCATCGAAGTTCTCTCCGCGCTTCCGCTGACAGGATTTCGAACCATCGGCCAAGAGTATCCGCTGGAGATTGTCGAGCAATCAGAAAATCGCGTCGTCGCGGAACTCCACGCCGACAATCTCGCCTTCAGCGAAGATCTCAGCGTGGAATACGGCATCGAAGGCGGAAGCGACCGGCTGGAAGTGTTGACCTATCGCGACCCCATTCCGCCCCCGCCGCACGTGACGGCGAGCCGGATCGAAAGGCCCGGCGTGGTTCCTGGATACTTCTTGGCCTCCGCGCTCCTTTCGCTGCCGAACTCCGCCCTTCAGAATGCCGCCGACAATGGGCCCGCGCGGACGGTGATTGCGCTATTCGACTCTTCACTGTCGATGCAGTGGGGCAAGTTGGATCGCAGCTTCCGTACGCTCGAGACGCTGTTGCAACAACTGCGGCCGCAGGATCAGTTCAATCTGATCGTCTTCAACGAAGACGCTCAATTGTTTGCGCCGGCGCCGCTGGCAGCTAATGCGGCCAACGTTGAGCGGGCGTTAGAGTTTGTCCGTGCGAGACGGATTCGCGGCGGCACCAATCTGCCGGCTGCTTGGAGAGAGGCGGCGCGGCAGTTTGCCGCTTCCGCCGGCGATCCCTACTTATTTCAGCTGACCGACGGCGGATCGACGCTCGAGGCGGCGCGAAACGACCGGCTGGCGGAGCTGCACGAAAGGACGTTCGGCGAGTTGCCGCAAGACCGGCGTCCGCGGATGTTCACGCTGGCCGTCGGCGACGATGCGAATTTGCCTCTGTTACGGCTCATCACTCCGGGCGGGGGCGTATTCGAGCACATCCGTTCGACTGAGCCGTTGGACTTCAAACTTGCCGCGTTCTTGCGTAAGATTGGCCGCACGCCAATCAGTGATCTCGACTTGAGTATCCAATCGAACGCTCAGCTCGATCTCATCTATCCGCTCACTACCGAGTCCTATCGCGGCTCGATCGCCCGATGGGTGGGCCGTTACTTGGCGCCGGCCGCACAGGCCGTGTTTCGGGTTGTGGGTTCGGGCGTAAGCCTGGACACGCAGCGCGATTTGCCGGCCAGCGACCTAGATCATCCCCATGTAGCGCGGGAGTGGGCCAAAGCGCGAGTGGATGCCTTGCTCGAGAAGATTGAACGGGAGGGCGAAGATCGAGATTCGATTGAGGAAATCATTCGCTGGTCGAAGCAGTTTAAGTTCGTCACGCCTTACACGTCTTTTCTTGCGGCGCCGCGTTCGCTGCTGCGGCCGCGAGTCATACGTCCTGGAGATCCAGTCCTCCGTGTGCAGACCGATCCTTCGATCACTTCGGTGACGGCGCTGTTCCCGTTCGGTTTGGTGAAGCAGCTTCGTTACCTCGATGAGGAAGACGCCTGGCAGACACGCTTCCTGGCCCCGAAGGATACGCCAGACGGCCGCCACGAAGTGCGGTTGCTGTTGCGCGATGACCAAGGCCGCGTGTTTCGCGAGACGAAGAGCTTTCTGATTGCCAGCAAACCACCGACGGTTCGCGCCAAGATGGACAAGCTGCGCTACAGGCGCGGCGAACGAATCGATCTCAAGGTGAGCGCCAGCAGCACGACGCGCACACTTGTTGCGCGCCTGTACGGCGCCCCTCCCGCGGAGCTGCGCTGGAACCCCTCGGCGGGCTACAACACAGGCACGCTGACGGTGCCTCAGGATCTGCCGGCGGGCAACTATAAATTGCAACTGACGGCGGAAGACTTCGCCCACAACATCGGCGTGGAGGAGGTGACCATTGCGGTTGCTCCTTAAGTACGCTGTGGGCACGGCAGGAGCGCTTGCGGCGCTAGGCTTGGCCCAAGCGAATCTGCCGGAGTGGGTGAGCAACGTGCGCTCCACCGGCAGCGTAGCTGCTGCGTTCTTCCGGGAGGTACCGATGCCCGGCGGACCTCTGCAGGCACGACGGCCTCCCGCAGAGACGGTGGCTAGCCTGGGGCCGCTAATCGAGGCTTCGCCGGATCAGGCGCAGCTCTATGCGCTGCGGGCGCACGAAGCGGAGCGGGCCGCCGACTTTGCATCCGCCGAACGGGATTGGAGGGAGTTCGCCTCGCGCATCGCCGAGCCGTCGGAAGGGCAGATGGCGCTCGCTGATTTCTACAAGCGCCGCCTGAGACCGGTGGATGAAGTGGAGGCGCTGCTTGCCGTCGGCCGCAGCCCTTCGCCTGTGTCAGAAAGGTTCGCGGCGCCCGAACAGCAGCGCAGTTGGCAGGCGTTTGAACGCATCGTCGAAGTGAGTAAGAGGCACCTGCTGCCCGACCGCATCCCGCTGGAAGCCTATCGCTCGTGGCTCGTGCGATACAGCGACCAACAAGGCGTGTACCGCCGCTATCTGGATTTCCTCACGGAGCACGAGATGTTCGATGCAGGCGAAGCCTTGTTGGCTGACTATGCGGCGGCATTCCCGACGGACTCCATATTCCCCGTAAGTGGGCGTGCACAATTGGCCAGCGCCACAGATGGACCGGATGCAGCTTTGGTGCTACTGGAGGCATCGCTTGAGCCGACTTGGCCGCCTGAGCTTTTTGAGACGTACTTCCGCTCACTCGAAGAGGCGGATCGGCTTCGCGAGCGCTTGGATCAGACCCGACAGAGAGTCGCGAACGCGCCGGATGATCTGGCGGCTGTTTCTTGGGTCTTCCACTACCGTCGGCGCCAGGGCGATCGCGAAGGGGCGATTGTCGCGCTGCAGGATTTCATCGCCGGCAAGGAGCGTCGTAATGCTGCGTGGAGCGCGGTAGACTTGCGAACCGCCGCCGAACTTTTCTTGCGCGTCAACGACTATGTCGATGCGGCGCGCTGCCGTTACGCGCTTTACAATCTACCGGGAGCATCCGCCGACGACCGCGAGTACGCGTTGGGAGGGCTGATACGAATCATTCTCGACGCCCCCGAGCAACCGATTGCGGCAGCGTCGGGAGACTTTAGCTATTACCGCGATATCGCCACGGCAGACCGCGGTCCAGGAGCCCTGAACGGCGTGCTCTCGCTGCTGTTCAACTCGCAGGGTCTGGAATGGAGTTGGCCGGCTAAAGAGCGTGCGGCGGGGCCATATTTGCGCAGGGCAAGGGCGCTCGAGCTGCTGCAGCGATTTGAGACGGAATTCCCGCAATCGACGCAGCGTTCGGATCTGAATGCGCGGGCGGTGCGAGCATTCGGCGTTTACGGCGATGACCAAGCAGTCATCGATCGCGGCCAACTCTTCTTGAATCAGTTCAGCGAGGCCGCCGAGCGCAGCGAGATTCAGTTTCTCGTCGCTGAGGCGCATGCGCGGCGCGGGGAAACGAACCAAGAGTTTGCCGCCTATGAGCGCATGCTGCGCGAACTCTCTGCTCGCTTTGATCAGGTTCCGCTCGGGCCGAATGTGGTCGCCGAGCCGTCCCAGAACTACTATAGGGCGGCTGGCATCCCCAGGTCGCCGGATTACGCCCGTGTGCTGGATCGCTACGTCTCTCGCTTGGTTGGGCTAGAGCGGCTGCCTGACGCGGTGCGGGTTTACGTGTTGCAGCTCGCCCAGAATCCCGAGGACCCAGGGCTCTACGAGCGCATGGCGGCCTTTCTCGAAGCGAATCGGTTAACAGCGCAAGTCGAAGGCGTTTATCGGCAAGCAATCGCGCGATTCGATGACGCCTCTTGGAGTCACAAGCTGGGACGTTGGTTTCTGCGACAGCAACGGCAAGGGGAGTTTGAGCAGCTGACCCGCGAGGTCGTCGATTCGTTTGCGGGCACCGAGCTGGAAGGGTACTTCAATCAAGTCGCGGCCGGGCCGGGAATGACCGACCAACTCTACCTGCGGCTGAACCAGTATGCTTACGAACGCTTCCCCCACAATCTGACGTTCGTGCGCAATTTGTTGAGCGCCTACCGCCGGCAGAGCACGAGAAACGAAGCGGCGGCGCAGGATCTTTTGCGCCGTCATTGGTTCTTTGCGGATGACCTGCGACGGCAGTACTTCGCTGGCCTCACGGCATCAGGCCAGCTCGAAGCGACGATCGCCCAAGCCATGGCGCAAACCGGCGCCGATTGGACGGCGGCTGCGGCGAGCAATCCCGCTGGAACGCAGCTGGTTGCCGAGGGCGCCATCTGGAAAGCAGACTTCGAACAAGCGGCCGCGCCTGCACTTGCGCTCGCCGCGCTCAGTCCGAGCGATGAACCAACGGCCAGCCGGGCGACCGCCTTGCACCGTTCGCTGGCGGCTTTTGATCCGGTAAATACCGAACGCGCCGTGACCCTCTCGAATGCACGCATCGAAAGAGAGCCCACGAACTCCACGCTGTTGGCGGAAACAGGCGATATCTTGGCCGACCGCGGATTGATGGTTCCAGCATCGCCCTACTGGGACCGAATCACGCAAACCGCGCCGGGCGATGCTCAATCCTATCTGGCGTCGGCGACGGTTTATTGGGACTACTATCTGTTCGATCGGGCAATCGCACAGCTCAATGAGGGTCGGCGGCAATTGGGCCGACGCTCGCTTTATTCGTTTGAAGCGGGCGCCATTGAAGAAGGGCGCAACGACGCGACCGCTGCGATCCGCGAATATCTGCAAGGCGCGCTCGATCAGCCGGCCG
>CAZYOX010000026.1:0-20198 GCA_964649285.1 uncultured Bryobacterales bacterium
CGTGATCTTCCCCTACCACCGCATGATGGAACGGGCCTCGGAAGATACTCCCGGCAAGGTCAAGATCGGAACTACGTCGCGCGGTATCGGTCCCTGCTACGAAGACAAGATTGGCCGGCGCGGCATCCGCTTCGCCGAACTTCTGGACACGGCAAGTTTCCCCGAGCGCTTCCGCGCCGCTGCCCGAGAAAAGAATGTCATTGCTACGGCGCTGAACATTCACGAGCCTTGGGATATTGAGGCGATCCTGAAGGAGTACCAAGACTACGCGGAACAGCTGCGTCCGTACGTCAAGGACACGACTTATCTCGTCAATCAACTGATCCGCCAGGGCGAGAAGGTTCTTTTCGAGGGAGCTCAAGGGACGATGCTCGACATCGACCACGGCACCTACCCGTACCTCACGTCTTCGAACGCGACCGTGGGCGGCGTTTGCACGGGACTAGGTATTTCGCCCATGCTAATCGACGGGGTCGTCGGCATCGCCAAGGCTTACGCGACGCGAGTCGGCGGCGGACCGTTCGCCACGGAACTGCTCGGCAATGCGGGAGACGCCCTACGCAAAGCGGGTAACGAGTTCGGAACAGTCACGGGGCGGCCGCGGCGCTGCGGCTGGTTCGACTTGCCGCTGATGAACTACGCCCACACCGTCAACCACTTGACGACTCTGGTGATCACCAAGCTGGATGTACTGGACTACCTGGAAAAGATTCCTGTTTGTGTCGCGTACAAATACAAGGGCGAGAAGCTGGACTTCATGCCGCCGTTGTCGGAAATTTACGAAGCCGTCGAGCCCGTATATGAGGAGCGTCCAGGTTGGCATTGCTCCACGGCGGGAATTAAGGAATTCGATAAACTTCCGCAGGCCGCGAAAGATTACATTTCTTACCTGGAAGACCAGCTGGATGTCGAGATCGGTTGCGTTTCCACTGGGCCCGAGCGGGAGGAGACCGTCGTCCGGCCCGGCTCGAAGTTCGCCGGATTCTTGGTCTAGGCAAGATTGCTAGAGTAGCGGCCAGACGGCTTCACCATGGACGCGCTTTCCTTTGAACAAGCCCGCGCCGTCGTCGCGGCGCAAGTCCCTGTCGCCGAGGCCGCGGCTGGATCGGTTGAAGCCATCCCTTTGGAACTGGCGGCTGGCCGGGTTCTCGCCAAGGATATCGTCGCCGATCGCGACTATCCGCCATTCGATCGCGCGGCTCGCGACGGCTTCGCCGTGCGCTCGGCGGATATCGCGACTGTGCCGGCAAGGCTACGAGTGATCGGCGAGACCCGCGCCGGTGAAGCCTCTCGCTATCGCGTAAATCCCGGTGAAGCCGTGGAGATCATGACCGGAGCGCCTGGTCCCCAGGGCGCTGACTGTGTGGTGATGGTGGAGTATACGCGTCGCGAAGGCGGCGATGTCGTGATTGAGCAGAGCTTGCCGCCAGGTAGGAACTTCGTCGCCCAAGGCAGCGAATCTGCCGCTGGGACGATCGTACTTCGTGCCAGAAGCCGACTCGAATACCCGCAAATCGCATTGCTGGCTTCAGTAGGAGAGTCCACGGTCTCGGTCTTTCGACAGCCGCGGGTGGCGATCCTCTCTACTGGAGACGAAGTCGTCGATCTCGAAGAGATGCCGGAGTCCTACCAGATCAGAAATTCCAATGCGTACTCGCTAGCCGCGCAGGTATGGCGGCGCGGGGGCATCCCGGAGATTCTGCCTATTGCGCCCGACCGTCTCGACGAAACGCGCAACTTGATTGAGATCGGGCTGGAGAGCGACATGCTGTTGCTCTCCGGCGGCGTGTCGATGGGCAAGTACGACTTGGTGGAGGGTGTCTTCGCCGACCTAGGGGCCGAGCTGTTTTTCACGAAAGTATTGATCCAACCCGGCAAGCCCCTGGTGTTCGGACGAGCGGCGGGAAAGCCGTTCTTTGGCCTTCCTGGCAATCCCATCTCCACCATGGTCACCTTCGAGATATTCGCTAGCCTTGCGCTAGCGCGGCTCGCGGGCGCCGCCGATACTTCCTTGCCATTCACTGAGGCCGTCCTGGATGAAGATTTCAGGCACCACCCTTCGCTAACCAGGTTTTTGCCCGCGCGCTTGGAGGGGGACTACGGGCAGGCGCGCGTTTCTCCGGTAAAATGGCAAGGGTCGGGCGATTTAGCGTCCATCGCGAAGGCGAACTGCTTACTCGTGGCGGCCGCAGACCGTGAGTCTTGGGACGCCGGCGAGAAAATCGCCGTGTTGCCCCTTTAGAACCGTGCCCAAGCTTTCTCACTACGACGAAACCGGTTCGGTCCGCATGGTCGATGTGGGAGATAAGGTCGCTACAAAGCGAACCGCTCGAGCTCACGCATTCGTAAGGATGAGTAGGAGCGTTCTGGAGCAGTTGCCGCGAAACCCTAAAGGCAACCCTCTGGAGGTCGCTCGCATCGCCGGAATTCAAGGCGCGAAAAGGACGTCGGAACTCATACCCCTATGTCATCCGCTGGGGCTGACTCAGGCGGACGTGCAGATCGAGCTGACGGACGAAGGGGCCGATATCGTTTCCTCGGCGTCGACGACCTCGCAGACCGGCGTCGAGATGGAAGCTCTGACCGCTGCCTCTGTAGCCGCCCTGACGATTTACGACATGTGCAAGGCCCTGGATAAGTCCATTGAAATCACCGCGATTTACCTGATGGAGAAGACGGGCGGCAAGAGCGGAGACTACATCCGTAACAACGAAGGCAGCGAGGGAGTCGAATAAGTGAGGCCTCGAATGAACAAATACCTGGTTCGCCTGGCGTCAATGGCGGTTCTCGCTCTAGGACTGGCTGCCGTAGCGCAGCCTCAGGACTTCAACCCGGACGAAATCCTCACACAACCGGTTCGCACGATCGAAGACCCCGAGCTGATTACTTTCTCGACCGATGTTCAACTGGTCAGCGTACCGGTAGTTGTGCAAGGAAAGAATGACCAGTATGTGAACGGCCTGGAGAAGACTGATTTTTTGCTCTTCGATAACAGCGTACAGCAGGAGATTTTGGAGTTCGACGTCAGCTTCCAGCCCATCTCGATGGTTATTTGCGTTCAGTCGAGTGATCGCCTCGCGGACGACATGCTGGACCAGGTAAGAAAGACGGCCTATTTGTTTACGCAACAGGTGTTAGGCGAGTTCGGAGAAGCAGCAATCATCGCCTTCGACAGCCGCATCAAGGTCATCAGCGAATTCTCAAGCGACACGAAAGTAATCAACAAGGCGCTCCACTCTATTCGCACGGGCGCTTCGGGGATTCGCGTCAGCGACGCGGTTTACGAAGGCATCCGCATGCTGCGCCGTAAGCCGGAGAATCATAAGCGGGTGGTTGTCGTCATCGCCGAAGGCCAGGACAATGGCAGTTCAATCCGCTTGGGCGAGACGCTGCGAACGGCCCAGCTTTCAGGCATCCAGGTTTACCCGATCTACCTTTCGACGTTGAAGTCGCGACTGAAACAACCGCCCATGCCCAAGGGATCGCCTTATCCCCCAGGAATCGACCCAATCGGTGCTGCGCCGGGGTCGGTCAGCACGCCAACGACCCAGCAGCAGAGCAGCTACGTTGTCACTCCTAACGTGTTGCCGCTGATCGCCGATCTCGTGACCGGCCTGAAGAATGCCGTGTTCGATGACGCGCTGGCGATTCTCGCGACCGGTACAGGCGGCGCCCAATACAAGCCGATGACTTCGGAAGGCTTGCAGGAGGCGATCATCAATATCGGGGAAGACCTTCACAGCCAATACTTGCTAACCTACGCGCCGAACAATCTCAACAGCAGCGGCATCTTTCATGAGATTCGAGTCCAAGTACCCTACGACGGCGCCACGGTTCGAGCGCGCCCCGGATACTTCTTTGGTCCCCGTCCTGTTGCCGCCGGCGATCCAGCCCCCTAACCGAGAGAAACATGTCCGAATCTAGACTCGCGGACGAGGCCCGCAAGGGCTTTGCCGGCATCGCTATTGATGACTCCCTCAAGCAAGCTGCGCTTGCCCACCTGCAAGACTGGCTAGCGACGGACAAGTTCGCGGGCCTGCTCGATTCGAGCGATTACCGCCCCCTCATTGAATGGATGGTACGGGAGAAGAAGTTCGACTTCCTGCTGGACGGCTTTTACCAGGTCATCCCATTCGGCACGGGCGGCCGCCGGGGGCCGGTCGGCATCGGGCCGAATCGGATCAATCCCTACACGATCGCGTCTTCGGTACAGGGTCACGTCGAGTATCTGCGCCGTAAGCTTGGAGCGGACGCGAAGCTCACGGTAGTCGTCGCCTACGACGTGCGTGAATTTCGAGACCTTCGCGGCGTTTATCCAAAGGATGTCCCCAATCCGCTGATTGGATTGACCTCCAAAAATCTGGCGCAGATCGCCGCATCGGTCTATTGCGCCGCGGGCGTCAGGGTTTACATGTTGCCTGACCAACCGGCGGATTTTATTTCCACGCCGGAATTGTCGTTCCTCATTCGCCGCTATAAGGCGCAAGGCGGACTCAACGTTTCCGCTTCGCACAATCATCCGGACGACAATGGCGGCAAATTCTATAACGATCAGGGCGGTCAAGAGATCCCGCCGGACGACGAGCAGATGGTCGACATCGTCGAGACGATCACCGACGTCACGAGCATGCCTTACGCCGAAGCTCGCGCTAAGGGCCTGATCGAAGACATCACTGCGGCAGACCGTCAGGCGTATATCGATCTCAACATGTCGCTGCGCATGAAATCCGAACCTGGTCCGGCGAAGATCGTTTTCAGCAATCTGCACGGCACCGGCATCAACACGGTCGGCCGTTGCCTACAGGAGATGGGATTTGTGCTGGGCAAGCAGTATTTTGAAGTGCCCGAGCAGCGCGACTACCGCGGCGACTTCGCCAATGTCATGTTCCGCAGCCCCAACCCTGAGGTTCCTCAGTCGCTTGCTTTAGCCATCAAGCGAGCGGGCGAAGTCGGCGCGGATCTGGTCTTGGCGACTGACCCGGACGCCGACCGGCTAGGCGGCGTCTCGAAAGATGGGGACCATTTTGAGTTCCTCAACGGCAACGAGTTCGCCGTAGTGATTACTCGTTACCGCTTGGAAAAACTGCGCGAGGCCGGCAATCTCCCGCCCAAGCCGCTGGTGATCAAGACACAGGTCACTACCGAACTGATTACGCGGATTACCGAGGCCTTCGGGGGCATCGTCATCGGCGACTTGCTGGTCGGCTTCAAGTACATCGGCAACATCCTCAAGCAACTGGAACAGAACGGCCGATTCGGGAATGTCGAAGCTTCGCTCAGCGACTTCATCTTGGGCACAGAAGAGAGTCACGGGCTGTTGGCGACGCCCGAGATCCGCGACAAGGATGCAGCCGGAGCGTCCGTCGTGCTGGCCGAGATGGCCTCCGACTTGGCCGCCGACGGCCGCACCATCTACGACTACTTGATCGACACCTACAAACGGTACGGCTACCACCGTAACTTTCTGCGTTCGACGATCATGCAAGGCGCATCCGGTTCGGCGGCGATCCAGAAGATCCAGCGGCTATTGCGCGAAAATCCGCCCCAAGCCATCGGCGGCCGCAAGGTGCTCTCGGTGACCGACTACTGGGATGAAAGGCAATTCGGTCCATTCGTGAGCAGTACCGATCGTTTCGGCCGCAACCTAATCACCTACCATCTCGAAGGCGGCATCAAGGCGACGATCCGGCCCTCAGGGACCGAGCCGAAGAACAAGATCTATATTGAGAAAGCCTCGGATCCGGTGGGCGCAGGCGCGTCCGATGCGGACTTCCAGGCCGTACGAGATAAGGTCGATCGTGAAGTGCAGGATTTCTCCAACGCATTCTTGAAGAACATGCTGGCGCTGGTTGATATCGATCTGCCTGCTTACGCATTGGAGATATCAGACCTCGTGTCGATTAACAGCAAGCAGCACTTCGCGCAGGAATTTACTCCCGGACTGGAACGCTTAGCAGCCGATTCAGGTTCGGACGAGGAGCTCAACGCGTGGATCGACGCCCAATTGAAGAGCTATGGCCCTGACGCGCGACTTCTAGTCGGTTCAGCCTTCGACACTTACCTGGCGCAAACACGCGGTGAAGGCCGTATCCCTGAAGCGGTCGTTAGCCGCGCCGAACGTGTCTTCCGTCACCGGTGAGCGCCCTACGAGTAACCCCGGTCGCTTCGACCCCGCCAAGTCTACAGAGGTGATGACGCAGACTGCGACAGAGCGAATGAGCGTTGTAGCTCGTCCCTTGTTGGCCTTCTGTGGAGAAGAGGCGGCTAGAGCTCTTGAGTTCCTCGTCCCAAACCAAATCCCCCAGCCCTACCGCAGCCTATTGGTGCATGAGAGCGACATGACTGGGACGCTGGAGCGCTATTGCGGACAAGCGATGGTGCTGCACATTATCGAGCGGGTCACCACGCCCGACACGGTGGTTCGCCACGTAGAGCTTCGCGGCGCCGAAGACGGTCATGCGGCCGAGTTCGGAGCAATCGAGATCCGTCTCGATCCATTTGAGGCCACAGCGCGCGAAGAGATTCTCGAAGGCGCAATCCCTTTGGGAACGATTCTGAAGAAGGCCGAGATGGACTTCATCAGCAGGCCGATCGCGTACTTCCGCATTCAACCGGGCGCCGCAGTGCGTCATTCTTTCGGCGTACCTGATGGCGGCTGGCTTTACGGCCGATGCAACCGACTGGCGGCGCTTCGCGGTCAGCCTATCGCTGACGTAGTCGAAATTCTGCCGCCCGACCTGACTGTTTGATTCGGCGCTATTCCATCTTGAGCCAGCGCCGCGCTTTCATCTCAAACCGAGGCAGTTCGCCTGGCGCCGCCGCCCTGGCGGCAATTCGCAATCCGAAAGCATCCCGCAGAGCGGCCTCCAGGCGGGCGATAAGCTCATCTACGTCCTGAATCTGAGGCTCCGGTTCCACTTGCAGTTCCAATTCGGCAAGGGAGCGAACGGTACGAGACTCGACACGGTACTCCGCAACTCCCCCACAAGCGCGAACAACCTCTTCCACAGCGCTCGGGAAAATGTTGACTCCGCGCACGACGACCATATCGTCGCAGCGCCCCAGGATTCCGCCCTCAAGCGCCAGATCCCATGTCCCGCACGTACAGCGCCCGCTAATGCTCTGTTTGACCAGATCTCCCGTCCGGTAGCGCAGCAGCGGCGAGCCGATCCGGCCCAAATTGGTCAGGACCAATTCGCCGGCGGCGCCGGGCTCGACGGGCTCGCCGGAAGCCGGGCTGAGCACTTCTGGGATGTATGCGGACTCGATGATATGCAGCAGCCCAGGACGCTCCGGGCATTCGTAGCTGGCCGGGCCAATTTCCGTCATGCCGTGATGGTCGATGAGCTTCGCTCCTGGCCAGAGGCTTTCGATCCGGGCGCGAGTCGCCGGAATGCCGCCGCCCGGTTCGCCGGCAACGATGATGCGCCGGATCTTCGAATCGGCTAGATCCACGCCGTCGGCCGCGGCGACCTCGGCCAACCTCATGGCATACGTCGGCGTGCAACACAACACCGTCATCTCGGAGTCCAGAAGCGCCCGCACCCTCGCCGAACTGCTCATGCCGCCGCCCGGCAAGCATAGACAACCCATGCGGCCCGCGGCCTCGTACGCTGTCCAAAAGCCAAGGAAAGGCCCAAAGGAAAAAGCGAAGAACACGCGGTCTTCGGACGTTACGCCCGCCGACCGGTACACGATTTCCCAACTGTCCAACATCCACGAAAGACTTTCGGCCGTGTCCAGCCAACGCATGGGCTGCCCAGAGGTTCCGCTGGTCTGCCACTGCCGCGTGTAGTGGGCCAATGGATAAGTTAGGTTCGTGCCGTAGGGCGGATGCCGCAACTGGTCTTCGACCAACTCCTGCTTCGTTGTGAACGGCGCACTCGCCGCGTAGTCCTCAAGGCTCTTGAAATGCCCGTTCGTTCGCGTCAGCTTTCGCGTATAGAAAGGATTCGCGGGCACGATCGCCGTCAGCAATTGCTGTAAACAGGCAAACTGGTGCGCTTGGAGCCCCTCGCGTCCGAGGGGAAGATCCGCGTTTAGCGCCATGATTCCAGCAACTCCGCCGGAGCCGGCTCAATCAATGCCGCAATGGATGCAGGAATGGGGACGCTGCGCATTGAGCCATTCGCGCCTGTCTTGGAAACGCAGGCGACAACGAGTTCGCCGCGAGCGATCTCGCGTACGGGATCTTCGTCCAAGGTGCGAAACGCGAACCCGTAGCGAATCCGCTTCTCCAGCCGTTCTTTGACAATGAGGCGAATTTCAAAACGATCCTCGAAGCGCAACGGGCTCTTGTAATCGCATTCGGCATGGACGCGGGGCCAGCCGATCGCTGGGTCAAATCCCTTGGTGACGATCGACAGGCCCAGCGAACGGAAAAATGCATGCTCGGCGGCTTCCATGTAGCGGAAGAACGCCGAGAAGTGGACAATTCCCGCCATGTCCGTGTCTGGAAACTCGACTTGGCGAACCAACTGGAACTCAAAGGGCACGATTAACGAGCTTCCACAAGCGGACGCCCGTGCGCAAGCTCCGGCGGAATTTTGGCGAACTCAGCGACGTTGGCGTAGAGCGCCTCAAAATCGCGCGTCAGGTGACCGATCAAACAGTCGGTCAGAGCCGGCCGCACGGTGGGGTGAGCCTTGATCAAGTCGCGGAAGCTGAAGTTGTGGTCGTAGAACGCATAGACCAACTTGCGCATTCCCTCAATGCTCTTGCAAAGGTGATTCCCGTAACCGGCGAACTGCCCGGCGGAGTAATCCTTGGCTTGCAGAGCGGCCTCCACAGCGTCGCCCGCCATCTCACCGCTTCGCAGGGCTAGAAATACACCCGACGAAAACACCGGATCCAAAAAGGCGAACGCATCGCCGCACAGAATCAAGCCATTGGCGGCGCAGTATTCCGAGCGGTACGAATACTCGGCCGTGGTGCGATAGTCGTCGCAGCGTGTCCCGGGAGCAAGATGGTCTTCGATCCACTTGTTGTTCTTCACTTCACGCTGGAAGATCTCTCCCAGATCGCGCGTGCTGCCATTGAAGAGGTAATCTTTCTCGGCGACGACTCCTACGCTGACGATGTCGTTGGGCCAAGGGATGTACCAGAACCACCCTTTCTCCGGGACATAGGCGACGGTCGTGGCTCCTTCGTCGACGCCGGGGTCGCGTACGGCGCCCTTGTAATAGGTCCAAAGAGCGATCTTATTGAGGTAGGGGTCGCGAACCTTCCATCGATTGCGTGTGACGGCCAAGGCATCCCGGCCGCTGGCGTCGATGGTAATGGGAGCGCGAAACTCCTTCGTCGAACCATCTTTGGCAACCGCGCGGACGCCTCGAATTGCGTCGCCTTCCTGTATCAGTTCCCGGACTGTCGTCTCCTCAAAGACTTCCACGCCCTTCTCTCTCGCATTGTTCATCAGTAGGTGATCGAACTCGCTGCGAACGACTTGCCATGTCTGCGCGGCTGGATGGTCCAAATGCTTGTGAAAATAGAAGGGCGTCGACGCCTTGCCGTTCTCGCTGACGAACTGCACGCTGTACTTCTTTGGATAATGCGACTTTTGCATCTTCTCGACCATGCCCAGCCGGGCCAGCGTGAAGTAGCAATAGGGAAGCATCGACTCGCCGATGTGATAGCGCGGAAACTTTTCGCGCTCGATCATCGCGACGCGGCGGCCGTTCATCGCCAATACGGTGGACGCAGCCGAGCCAGCCGGTCCTGCGCCTACAACAATCGCATCATATGGATGCCCGTTCGAATTCATAACCTTTGATCTCGCTCTCTACAGCGCCGGACGATGCTCCGGCAAGAAGAATTCAGGCAGCAGTCGGTCTACCTGCAACAGGCCGCTTCTCGATAGACGCCAGCTATTCGCATCCGCCTTGAGGTAGCCCTCGTCGGTGAGTTTGTGAACAGGAGCGGCGAAGCGCTCGCTGAGGTCCACACTGAACTTATTAGCAAAATAGGCCGGCTCGACGCGTCCCAGCTTCATCTGTAGGATCAGTTCGCGAATCATGCGCTCTTCGTCAGTCGGCTTCAGCGCGCGATAGATCGGGAATTCACCCTTATTCACCTTCGCCAAGTAAGGTCCCACGTCGGCTTCGTTCTGATAGTGCACCCCGCCCACATGGGAGAACGAGGCGACGCCGACGCCGACTAAATCCGCACCCGTCCACAGCAGATCTCTGTACAGAAACTTCGTCTTCTGCGGATTCTTGACGGCGGTGTAGGCGCTGGTGATCTTGTAACCGGCGCGCTCCAGTTCATTGAATGCGTCATCGACCCAGCGTCGTTTCGTCTTCCAGTTCGCGACCGGCGCTGTGTCCTTGCCTTCGTCCAACATCTCTTTGAAGATCTTGGTGTTGTAGGGCACTTCCATCTGGTAGATCGTCACGCTGTCGGGCGACATCTCGATGGTCTTGGCGATGCACTTGCGCCAGTTCTCGTCCGTCTCGCCCACCATGCCGGCGATGAGGTCGATGTTGACCTGAGGGAAATTCAGCGACTGCAGGAAATCGTAAGCTCGGAAGATCTCCTTCGAGACGTGCGCGCGCCCGTTCGTCTGCAAAATCTCGTCGTCAAAGTTCTCGACGCCTAGGCTCAAACGGGTCACGCCGAGGTCCTTGATGACGCGCAGCTTCTTTTCGGTCAGTGTGCCGGGCTCACACTCAAAGGCCACTTCCTCCGCGTTGTCCCACGGCAGCAGCGCCTGCATCTCCTGAACTAGGCCGGTCAACTGCGTGGAAGACAGGTACGACGGCGTGCCGCCTCCGAAATAGATGAACTTGGGCTTGCGTCCGTCGATGAACGGCTTCCCCGCGTAGAGCTTCAACTCCTGAATTGCGGCGTCCAAGTAGGCCTGAATTTCGGACGAATCTTTGTCGGTGTAAACCTTGAAATAGCAGAACTTACAGCGCTTGCGACAGAACGGAATGTGCAGGTAAACGCCCAGAGGCGTGCCCGGCGCCGGCGGGCGCTCGAACGCCCTCGCAGCCTCGCTGACATGACTTGGACTCCACGCCCCGTAGGGCGGATAGTTCGAAACAAAGTAGCTTCCGCCCTTCGTTTCCTCTTCCGGCACCTGGTCGTTCGGCCTTTCGGTCATCATTGTTTAAGGTTCTTTAGCTCCGTGCGGGGTTACAGCGTACCAGTTTCGAAGCGTTAGGGCCGTTCGCCCAGGGTCACGCTCAAGGTCAGTTCCTGTCCGTCGCGCAACACCTTAACCGCAACCGTCTGCCCGACGCGACCGTCACGCAGCGCGTAGGTAAAGTCATACAAATTCGTGATCGGCTTATCATCGAAGCCGGTCATGATGTCGCCCGGCAACAAGCCGCCCTTGGCCGCTGGCGAGTCCGGACGGATATCAGCAAACCTGACGCCGTTGGGAACTTCGGCGAAGTCCGGAATGGAACCGAAGTAAGGCCCATAGCCGCCGCCACCGCCGCTGCCCGGAGGGGCGCCGCCATGCGGATTGGCGCTCGCCGCTTCGCGAATGAACTCCGGACGCGTTTCGCTGGCCCGCAGGTCCTCGGCTATTTCATCCACGACCTCCAAGACCTCGACAGCCGCCTCGGCGTTGATCTTGTCCCAGGTGTCGCTCGGCTTGTGATAGTCGGCATGCAGCCCAGAGAAGAAGAACAGCACCGGAATGCCTTTGGTCGTGAACGAGGTGTGATCGCTAGCGCCATAGCCGCTTTGGGACGCCGCCACTTCGAACGGCGCATCCTTGGCGGCCTGGTCGAGCAACTGCTGAAAAACTTCCGCCGTCCCGGCGCCGCCGACATAGACCTTGTTGCTGTCGACGCGGCCGATCATATCCATGTTCAACATGGCCACAGCGTCTTTGAGCGGCTTAGTCGGATGCTCGGTCCAGTATTTCGAACCCAAGAGTCCGATTTCCTCTCCGGCAAAAGCCATGAAGAGAGTCCCGCGCCGTTGTTTACCGCGGGCGGCAATCGCTTCCGCCAAGGCAATCACTCCAGCGGTTCCCGAAGCATTGTCGTCCGCGCCGGGATGAACTTCGCCGACATGATCCGGCGCCAGGGAACTCTCGTCGCCCAAACCTAGGTGGTCGTAGTGGGCGCCGATCACCACATATTCGTCCGTCTCGCCCGGCCAATAGCCGATCACGTTGTTGACGTCGGCCTGCGTACGCTCCACGTCAACCTGCAACTCTACGCGGCGGTCCGCCGCAAGCTCCAACGACTGGGGCGCGTCGGATTCGTCAATCGCCTCCTGCAATTCCCACAGCGTCTTGCCGGAACCATCTAGCCAACCCTCGACGACGTCATTCTTGACCTGCACCATGAGGATGCCCGCATCCGCCGGCCCCGAAACGCTGCCGAACTTAATCAATTCGTCTTCTTGCGAACCAGCGCGGTAGCCATTGGCGATGATCACCGCCAGCGCCCCTCGATTGCGAGCGTTGATCGCTTTTGAAATCAGATTCGCGTGGCTCGTATAGCGGCGGCTGCCCTGGCCGCCGGAAAACGAGGGCGGTTCATAGCGCAGCACAACGACGATCTTGCCCTCGACATCAAGGTGCGCGTAATCGTCGTACGCCTTCTCTTCCGCATCGATGCCGTAACCGGCAAAGACCAACGGCCCGGAAACGGTTCCAGACGACGAAAAATTGATCGGCGCGTAATCTTGGCCGGGCGTCAAGGAACGCGTACCGCTCGACAGCTGAATAGACAGGCGATTCTCATCGCCCATGACTGCTCCCGTTGTGACCTGCAGCGGTTGCAGATAGCCTTGCTCGCCGGCGGGCTGGAGCCCTGCCTCGGCAAACTTCTTGGCAATATAGGCAGCGGCTCGATCCAGCTCCGGCATCCCAGCGCCGCGTCCGCGCAATTCAGGCGACGCCAAGAACTTCACGTCCTCGATGTACGACTCAGTCGAGGCGACTTGTGCGACCGCGGATGCGGTCAAAACAAGCGCCAAGACCGCCGGAAGAGCGCGTCTGATCGACATGATGGATCACCAGCCTATTGCGGAAAACCAACCTCCGCTTCACAGCCGCAGTTATCGCCTGCGTTCTTGGTCACCTGCTGGTAATCCAGCTCGTAATCGATAACGCCCTTTAGGCGCGGCCACTCTTGGGAACCAGGCAGCATCCGACCGTTCACGAACAAGGTCGGCGTCGAAGTCACGTTCAACTTTCGCCCTTCTTCCATGGACGCTTCGACTTGCGCCGCCGTTTCCTTCGAGTTGACGCATTGAGCGAATGCCAGCGAATCCAAACCCTGCTCGCTGGCCCAGGCCGCAGCCTTCGTGGAAAAATTCTCCGGAGTCACGCTCTTCTGGTTCTCAAAAATCCAGTCGTGGTAATTCCAGAACTTCTCCGGTTCGCGGACATAAACGCAGCGGCCGGCAATGGCGGCATCCATGGCCCAGGGGTGCATCGGCAGTGGGTAATCGCGGAAGTAAACGCGCACCTTATCGCCGTACTCGTTCTTCAGTTGAGTGCGCAAGATTGTGGCTTCTTGCGCGCAATAGGGACATTGGAAGTCGCTGTAGGCCACGACGACGACCGAAGCGCCTTCTTTACCGAAGGCCGGCGCCGCCATCGTATTGATCGTTTCGTTGTTCCGCTTGAACGGGTTCGCGGCAATGTCATAGACCGCGCCCTCGATCAGGTGCTTACCGTCGGCGGTGGCGTAAAAGGTATGCTGCCGCGTCGATCCTTGGTAGGAAGCGGTCACGGTCGTCTTCAGCAAACCCGGCAATTCCGATTCGGCAAAGTCGGCAATCTCGATCCCGATCGGAGGCCCGTACACATACAAGTGCCGGACGTAGAATTCCAAGTCTGCTTTGTTGAGCGCGTTCGAGGGGGGGGCCACGGCCGGTCTGTCGACGGCCTTCGGCGCATCCAAGGGAGAGAGCTGCGCCGCCAAGGCCGCAGAAAAGACAAGGGTTAGTAGCGTCAGCCGAACCATGCTGACATTCTAACCCGGCCGGGGGCGGAGCATGCCCGCCGCTGGCGTGAAGATAGATCCGTTAGGCCTTGATCTCGACCAACTCGAGATTGCCGTCTCTACGGCGCAGGAGCACGCAAGTTCTTCCGGACTCCATGTCACGGAATGTGACCTGATCGCGGTCCTTTTGCTCCAGTACAATCCGAGCCTCTTCGACCGTCAACGGCTTCGAAACCATCTTCGCCGCCGCCACCACCCGGACTCCGTTCGCCTTCTCCGGCGCGATCTTCGGGAGCACGGCCGCGACCGCGGAAGATAGATCACCCCGTTGCCGGGAGGGCCGCCGCGTCTCGATAAGCTTGACCTTGTTCTTAAGCGCCTGCTTTTCCAGCTTGGTCAAGGCGCCCTTCAGAGCGACGAAGGCATCGCCGGCGCGATCGGTAACCACCAACGTGTGATGCAACGCGTGCAGCGTCACTTCCGCCTCAACGTCGATGCCGTTTTTGGAAAAGATGACATGCGCCTCAAGATCGCGGTTCGCCGACAGAATCCGGTGAATCTTGGCGAACTTCGCGGACGCCTTCTTCTTCTCGGCGTCAGTGATCTTCGCGTATTTTTCCGTGTAATGTACTTCCATCTTGTGGCTCCATCTTATGCCGCTGCGCTGAACTAGGCGCGGCGGCGCCGCTTATGGGTCGACGGGATGTTCAGATCTTCGCGGTACTTGGCGACGGTCCGGCGGGTCACGTGGATGCCGTCGTCGCGAAGCATGTCGCTAATCTTGTCGTCCGTTAGGGGCCGTCTCTTGTCCTCGTCCTCGATGATCTTTTGCACCTTGCGCTTGAGCAAGATCAACGGCATCGCATCACCGCTGGGTCCTTGCACTCCCTCGGAGAAAAAGTAGCGCAACTCGTAGACCCCGTGAGGAGTGGTCGCGTACTTGTTGGCGACGGCACGGCTGACGGTGGAAGGATGTACGCCGATTTCCTCGGCCACATCCTTGATCATCATCGGCCTCAATTGCTCCAATCCATTGGCCAAGAAGCCCGTTTGCCGCTTTACGATGGCGTCGCAAACGCCGCGAATCGTTTGCCGCCGTTGTTCGATATTCCTCAGAAGCTGCATCGCTGAGCTATAGCGCTCGCGTATGTAGCCGCGCACTTCACTCGTCGAAGCGCCACGCTTCATCAGCGCCCGGTACCCGCGATTCAGGCGTAGGTCCGGCACGTCGTCCTCATTCAGAACGACGCGAAATCCGCCGTCTGGCGTACGCGCGAACTCGACGTCGGGCTCCACGGTTCGGACCTGGGTCGCGCTGTAGCGCTGACCGGGACGCGGATCCAGGTGCCGCACGACGTCGAGCGCAATCTTGACGTGATCCACAGGTCGACCAAGCGTGGCCGCCATCTTCCCCAAATGAGAGCCGTTTTGGAGTTCGTCCCAGCACTGGCGCACGATCATGCCCGCGACGCCCTCCGCCGCGTCGACGGAGCGCAATTGGATCAACAAGCAGTCCTGCAAATCGCGCGCTCCGACGCCGAGGGGATCCATCTCCTGCACAACCAATAACGCCTGCTGCGCCGCCTCGACAGAAACGCCCGCGCTCTCGGCAACCTCCTCAAGAGAAATCGTCAGATAGCCGTCCTCGTTGAGATTGCCGATGATCTCTTCGCTGGCTGCCCGGATCTCTTCCGACATGTCCGTCATGCTCAGCTGCCAATGCAGGTGATCCGTCAGGGTCGTGGCCTTAGACAGAAACGTCTCGAATGAGGCTTTCTCGACAGCCAGTTCCGGGGCAGGGCCTCGAGGGCCTGCGTCCAGATAGTCATCAAAGAAGGAAGCGAGATCGATGTCCTCGAAGGCCTCGCCCGGCGAATCGCCGATTCCGTCTATTTCGCGTGACTCCTCCGCCTCGGCGGCCTGTTCGAGAGACGCCTCAGCCGGGCCAGCATCCGTGTTGATCTCTAGGACGGGATTTTCTTCGAGTTCCTGGACGATCTCTTCCTTGAGTTCCAGTTTATTGAGCGCCAACAGTTTGACCAGCTGGCGGAGACTCTGGGTCAGTACCGGCTTTTGCGCCAGTTTCAGCCCCAATCGCTGTTGCATCAACATCGCTTCGTAGTCAGAAAAAGACTACCCGTAGCAATTAGCTTACCATTCGCAATTTGGGTCAGAGGGGCGGGAGATCGCTCTTGCGCCGGCCGTGCTTCTTGGGCAGCTCGAAGTTCTCGCCCAGGTACACTCGCCGGACGTCTGGATCAGCCTGTAGTTCCTCGGGCGAGCCAGAGCGGAAAACGCTGCCGTCATTGAGGATATACGCGCGATCGGTCACGGTGAGCGTCTCGCGCACGTTGTGGTCGGTAATCAGGATTCCAATGCCGGTTCGTCGCAGCCTTTCGATGATCCCTTGCAGCTCGATGACCTGCTTGGGGTCGATGCCCGAAAACGGCTCGTCCAAGAGCAGAAAGCTCGGCGATATGACCAACGACCGTGCAATTTCAACACGCCGTCGCTCGCCGCCCGAGAGTTGAAACCCCTGGCTCCTGCGAACTGTCTCCAGCCCCAGAGAGGCGATCAACTCGTCCATACGCTCGCGGCGTTCTCTGCGGCTCAGCGGCAGGGACTGCAGGATGGCCAGCAGGTTGCCTTCCACGGTCAACTTGCGAAATACCGAGGCCTCCTGGGGCAGGTAGCTGACCCCCAGCCGCGCGCGGCGATATACGGGCAGCTGGGTGATGTCGTTGTCCCCCAGCAAGACCGACCCAGAGTCCGGCCGAATCAGCCCGACGATCATGCAAAAGGAGGTCGTCTTGCCCGCGCCATTCGGCCCTAGCAATCCGACGACCTCGCCGGGTTCGAGGGAAACGCTTACGGCGCTAACCACACGGCGGCCGCGATAGGTTTTACACAGGTTCTCCGTACGGAGGGCGGACATCTTTCCGGCTCTTTGCTTAATCGTTGACCTGTCGTTGGACGGTGAAGGCCGGCTCGGCGCCGCCTTCTACGCGGAGTCCTTCGTCATCGATCTTATAGATTAGCCGAGCGCCGCGTGTTTCTTCGCCCCGCGCATTGAGCGCCCTGGCGGGTGTTCCGTCGAGAATGACCTCTTCAGTCGTGGCATCGTATTGCGCCTTATCGCCGAATCCCTTGTGCCCCGATTGAGTCTGCAGCACCACCACCCCGCCTCGCGCTTCCGCGCTTCGCAGCGAGGCGCCGGACCTTCCTGTCATATTCGCGTCCAACTCCTCCCCGCGGACGCGCAGCGGTCCGCGGGAGAGCCGCACCGTGCCGCGATACTGCGCTTGGCGCTCCTGCTCTTGGTAGAGCAGCTTCTTAGACTGCACCAAGACTGGCTGGGCATCCTTTTCCGCTCCTCGCAGCGTGCTGCGCACGTCGCCTTCGGCATCCAGCGTCTTGGCCGTTCGATCCACAACGATCTTATCGGCCTCCACGCGATTCACTTTTTGCCACAGTCTCGCGCCGCCTTCGTACACGATCCGCCCCCGCTCTTGATCGGAGGACATCGTATCGGCGGCGGCGAACACGGGCTCTCCCTGTTCGAACATGCCGTTCTCGTCCGCCGACGGCGCCTCATCGCTGTAGCGAGCGGTTACTCGCCCAGCCGCATCAAGCTGACTCGTCGCTTCGGCAAGAGTGATCTTGTCGGCTGTAATGGCCGCGTTCGGCTGATCGACCCGAGCATTCCCGGTCAGCACGAGGTTTCCGGCCGCAGGCTCATATACGGATTCCGTCGCTCGCCCCTTGCGTTTGCCCTGTTCGAAACGCATGCCGCCGCCTTGCGTCATTCTCCGCAACTCGCCCGAGCTCTGGTCAAAGCTCGCGGCCAACGTCTCGCTCCAACTGGTGAGCGGAAATCGGCCCGGCTGCTGCGGTAGATCCCGAAGTTCCACACTCCCCGTGGCGTTCAGGGCTTCCATACGGTTTTCGGCGCCATAGTCGAGGCGTAACGCGTCGGCCTCAAGCCGTCTTTCGGAAGCCGTCGCGTCCTGAGGCAAGATCGTGAGCAGCCCTCGGGCCGTGGTTTCCAGGAAGGCTATCTCCTGCCCCCCGGGACGCATCTTGAGGTGAATGCTGCGGGATTCCACCTGCCTCGCTGATCCGTCTGCTTTCCTCCGTCGCCGTTCGGCCACCTGCGCATCGCCGACGAGATTGGCGTCGGTCAAACGGCTGTCGCTCTCTCCGGCTAGCGGCGCGTACTTGAGCTCGGCCCAGTCTCCCTCAGCGGAAACGACCGAGACGTCCGTAGTGGACGTCAGCTTCGTCCGGTTATCGCCAACGATGGACTCAATCCAGCCCTCCGGGGAATAGTTCGCCGTTAGCACGGGCGTCTCGAAGCGCACTTCCCGCGTGTCTTCGCTATTCAATCCCATGGCCTTGGCTGCCGTGATTTGGCGTATCGCACCGTCCTTTAAGGCGATGACTGCGCTCTCGGCGGTCATTCGGTACGACCCTCTTTCCAGGCTGCAGCCGCCGTTGAGTTTGACCTGTTCTTCGAGCTCGAGATACTCCAACTGCCCGGCGCGAATCACCGTCCGATCCCCGGTGGGCGAGCTAGCGAATCGTTCCACGAGGGCCTCGTTGTGCATCGTGAAGTGCCGGTTCATCGAGTCGTAACGCGCCCCCACCGAGCTTCCTGTGCCGCCGTCGAACTCATACGACACCGCGCGATCGGTCCAAACTTCTCCGGTTGACGTGTTAAACGTGGCGCCCGTGGTGGTAATGCGCGTATAGCGCGACTCGTCGGCAGGCTCGGCTCCGGCCGGCAAGCCCAACGTGATGACGATCCGGCCCTCGCTGTGGAACCGATTCGCTTCCGCATCGAAGTTCGCCTCTTCGGTCACGACGCGGTCGTAGACGCCGGTCTCCGGATGCTGAATCTCCAGACGCACGTCGGTGAGTTGGATCCCTGATCGCTCCCGGTCCTGGCGAAATCCGCCCGCCGTGATCGAGACCCTTTGGCGATCCCCTGCCGTCTGGCTCCAACTCCAGCCCGCCGACTGCGAAGAAACGTCGCTCGCAATTTCGGCGGGAGCGGCAGCTTCCTCAATCGCCACGCGCGCTTGGCCAGTTTGGTAATCGCGCCATGCCACGAAGGCCACCGCGATCGCGCCCAGCAGGGCCAGTATGCGCAGCGTCCTCATAAAGAGTCGGCCCGCCGCCAGCCTTCATGGGCCAAGAGCCACTTCTTGCGCTCCAAGCCTCCTGCGTAGCCCGTCAGACTGCCGTCGCCGCCAATAACCCGATGGCACGGAACCACAAGGGCGATTGGGTTGAGGGAATTCGCCCGCCCTACCGCGCGTGCCGCGCCGGACGAGCCCATGCGAGCCGCCACGTCGCCATAAGACATCGCCGAGCCCGGCGCGATCGTACGCAAACAGGCCCAAACCCGTTCTTCAAATGCTGTGCCCCTGGACTGGGTCCGAACCGTGGTCAACGACTCCAGATCGCCGTCCAGATACGCCTCAATCCTGGCTCTGAAACCGCCAAACCCCGGCCTAAGCTCCAGTTCCGTCCCCGGCCAATGGCGGCCGAGCAGCCGATCCATACGCTCGCGGCAATCGCCAAAGTCCAGAGCGCAAAGCGCATCCGGGGTTCCGGCCAATAGGATCTCTCCAAGCCGGGAATCGAATTTATCGAAGTACATGCGAACAAGCAGGCGCCGTTACTGCCTTCTTATATCATCGCGCTCTCGCCGCCGCGGTACGGCGTGCTCTAATGGACGCGATGTTCGATCTCGGCGAGTACAGTTCGACGGTGCGCGCCGTCTTGGAGACGGTTGACGACGGAAACCGCCTCATGCCGCTGGCCCCGAAGGCGGCGATCGCTTCGGCAGGGTTGTCTCTGCTCCGTCGGACGGCGGCAGACGATCTCTTCGATGGAGACAAGCCCGCGTCCAGCGACTTCGCCCAGTGCGTGCGCAGCGCGCTGTTTCTCTATTTTTCGGCCCTCGACGAATCCCATAAGATTTCCCAAGACATCGGCTCCACGACGGGCAGCTATCTTCACGGGATCATGCACCGCCAGGAGCCGGACTACTCCAATTCGAAATACTGGTTCCGGCAGGTCGGACGCCACGAGCTTTTCCCCACCTTGCGGGAGGAATGCACGCGCCTGCGATACAGGAGCGAACGGATTGAGCAGCGGCTCAGTTCTCGGCCAGACTGGGATCCGAACTGGTTCATCGATCAATGCGAGCAGGCAGTCAACGGCGACGTCCCTCAAGACGTGGAGAGGGATTTGGAATCCATCCAGCGCCTAGAG
>CAZYOX010000027.1:0-19924 GCA_964649285.1 uncultured Bryobacterales bacterium
TACCAGCGATGCCGAGAGCACCAGCTATGGCGGAACCCGTCTGGCCCTGATGCGTTTCCAGGATGGCTCCATCGAACCCCTGGAGGCATTCGATTCCGGCAAGCACATCGACCCTCAGTTCGACGCCAGCGGCGAGCATGTCTACTTTGTTTCCGATCAGAACGGCATATCGAACATTTATCGGGTCGCTCGCAGCGGAGGGGCGCCGGTGCAAGTGACGAACTTGAAGACCGGAGTGAGCGGCATCACCGCAATGAGCCCGGCATTCTCCATCGCGCGAAACGCCCAGAACACGGCCTTTAGCGTCTATCGCGACGGCGGCTATGACTTGTACGGCATCAGCGACGAATCTCGTCTCGCGGGAGCGCCTCCTAACGAGCAGATCGCCGCTCTTGCTCCCGGCGTGTTGCCCCCGCGTGAGCGCCGCGCCGGTCAGGTCGCGAACATCTTGAGCAATCGCCGGATGGGCTTGCCGGCCGCGCAGACTTTCACAACAGAGCCGTACAAACCCAGTCTCAAACTCGACTACATTGCGCAGCCCAGCGTTTCCGTCGGCCTCAGCAGCTTCGGCGCCTTGGTGGGCGGCGGTACGGCGCTGTATTTCAGCGATTTGCTCGGACGGCACAACCTCATGACGTCATTCCAGAGCGTTTCGACATCGGGCCGAGGCAACCTGCTCAACAGTATCTCGGCAGTTGCCGCCTACGAAAATCAAGAGCGCCGCTGGACGTGGGGAGTCATCGGCGGACAGATTCCCTACATGTCGGGCGGCTATGGCCAGTTCATCGCCGATGTGGAAGGTCAGCCTGTATTAGTGGAAGACGAGACGCTGTTTTGGCAGATCGAGCGGCAGGTCAGCGGTTTGGCCGCCTACCCGTTTAACCGTGCGCAAAGGGTGGAGTTTTCGGCGGGTTATCGCAATGTCGGCTTCGACGTGGAACAACGCCGCAACTTCTTCGATCCCATTACGGGCCAGTTTTTGGGTACGCAAGAGGCAGAGGATCTCCAGTCGCCGGAGGGGTTGAATATGGGAACGTTCGGCACCGCGCTGGTCTATGACACATCGCTGTTCGGCGGCGTGAGCCCTGTGCGCGGACAACGATATCGCATCGAATTCGGCGGCACGGGCGGCGACCTCACTTTCAGCGAAGCACTGTTCGACTATCGCAAGTATTACCAGCCGTTCCGTTCCTTAACGCTGGCGGGCCGTGTGCTTCACTTCGGACGCTATGGCGGCGACGCGGAGGATCCGCGACAGCAGCCGCTCTTTTTGGGCTACCCGACGCTGGTGCGCGGCTATAAGCCCGGTTCTTTCTCCATTGAGGAGTGCGGCGCGCAATTCGCTGAGAGCGGTCAATGTCCTGTGTACGATCAACTCTTGGGCAGCCGACTGGGCACTATTAACTTCGAGGCCCGCGTACCGATGATCGGCGCTTTAGGCGTGTGGCGCACGCCGGGGTTGCCTCCGGTGGAATTGGCGGCCTTCTTCGACGGCGGCGTGGCTTGGACTTCGAACAGTTCGCCGACCTTCACCAACGGAGGCCGCAGCCCGGTGAGCAGCTATGGGGCGTCGCTGCGCGCCAATGCCTTGGGATTCTTGATCTTGCAGATCAGCTACGTGCATCCCAATGACCGGCCGATGCAGGATTGGCTCTGGGAGTTTTCGTTGACGCCTGGGTTTTAGGGGGCGGCGCGTACTGGTCGGCATGGAGGCGTTCTCACCAGAGATCATCGCTACACTCTGTGATTGAAATTTCACTCCCTTCGAGGATCGACTCGCGCGTGCCATGTATCGACACGAGGTGCAGCGTCTCTTCCCTGCCGCGCCAGATATCTTCCGAAACTAGTACGGCGTTGGTGCGTTTACCCCGGATCAGAACTGGACCGAGATGATTCTCATCCCGGGGTTAATCCTTCTGCTGGATGCAGTAGAGGTAGTCCATGGTGCGGATGAAGATTTGGTTGTCGACGGCGACGGGGCTGGCGAGGGTGTATTCGTTGAGCTTGTTGACGGCGAGGATCTCGAACTCGGGACCGGTTTTCATGACGACGGTGGCGCCGTCTTCGCTGGTGGCGTAGATCTTGCCGTCGGCCAGCAGGGGAGATGAGCTGTAGGTGCCGGGTTCGAGGCGCTGGCGCTCCCAGACTTGCTCGCCGGTCTCGGGGTCGAGGGCCACGGCGATGCCGCGGTCGTTGACGACGTAAATCAGCTTGCCGTCGGTGGTGGGAGTGGGCACGTCGGCGCCGAGGTTATTCGTCCACAACTCGCTCTTGCCGGTGATGTCGCCACTGGCGCCGCTGGGATCGAAGCCGATGAACGGACGTCCCTCGCGGCTGGTGGTAAAGACCTTGCCGTCGATGTGGATGGACGATGCAATGGTGCGATAGTCGCGAGCGTTCATCGGGTTGAAGCCGCCGAGGCGCCAGAGTTCCTTGCCTGTTTGGAGGTCGTGTCCGGTGACATAGTCAGCGCCGGAGACGATGACTTGCAACTTGCCGTCGACAGGAACGAGGATGGGCGTCGAGTAGCTGTCGGGCGATTCGTTGGGCGCGTCGGTGGGCCGTTCGACGTGCCAGATCGTTTTGCCGGTGGCGGCGTCGAGGCTCTCGATATAGGAAGGTTCGTCGGTCTTCATGCCGTGCAGCACTTGCACATAGAGGCGCCCGTCGTGCAGCTTGGGCGAAGAGGCGTAACCCCAGTTCAAGCCGAACGGGGTGTAGTCCTGCTGGAAGTTGCGCTGCCAGATCTGCTTGCCGGCGAAGTCGAACATTGTCAACGTGCCAGTGCCGGTCATGACCCAGACGTGCTTGCCGTCGGTGACGGGGGAAGGCGAGGCCATGTTCTGCTTGCGTTCGATGTGGTTGCCGCCGCCGGTTTCGCGGCTCCAGAGCAGGGAGCCGTCCTTGCGGTTGACGGCGTGTAGATAGAGCTTGTCTCTCGTGGAGGCCGGAGTACGGGCGCCGCCGCGCCGGCCTCCTTGACCGGCGAGGCCGCCGAACTGCACAGGGTCGTTAAATCCTTCCTGCGCGGAGGTCACGAAGACCACGTCTTCCCAGATGATCGGGGTGGCCGCGCTCCAACTGGGCAGGGCTACCCGCCAGACGACATTTTCGGTCGTGCTCCAAGTGGTGGGCAGATCCTTGGCGTCGACGCTTGTGCCGTTATGGTGCGGGCCGCGCCATTGCGGCCAGTTGGCCGACAGAGCGGAAGTCAGCGTCAACAGAACGAGCAGACCGAACACAGCGGTCATTGAGCGGCGAAGCAGGGGAGTGTTCATCGTTCCAGGGACCTCTAGGTAGAAGCTTACTACCTCATCGGTAGGCGCGGCGGAGCTTGGCCGGGTTACCGCCTTTGGGCAGCAGGGTAGAGGCTTACCATGCGCCGCTGCTTCATGACACACTGGGCTGATGGTCGAGACCCTTCGATTGGACAGTGTTGCAGCGATTCGAGTCTTCGTGTTCGATCTTGAGGCGGCGCGGAAGTTCTACGAAGAGACGCTCGGCCTGACGGGCCGCAGCGATGGTGACGACTATTCGACCTTCAGCGTGGGCGATGTGCGTCTGATTATCGAGCCGGTTGAACCAACGTCGGAGTACGCCTTGCTGGTGGGCCGATTCACGGGCTTTTCGTTCGAAGTCGCGGACGTCAATGCGGCTTACGAGGAACTCAAGGGGCGCGGCGTCGCGTTTCTCGATCCGCCGGAGACGCAGCCTTGGGGCGGCATCCTCGCGCATTTTGAAGACCCTGACGAGAACATTCTGACTATTGCGCAGGAGCCGAAAGGCTAAGCAAATTGCTGTTGCGTGGAGCAGTGCAGCGTTCCGAAGCCCCAGACGTAGTCGACGGCGGGGATGGGAATGACGTTGCGTTTCGGAAAAGCGGCGGCGAGGGCGTTGAGGACGTGACGATCGTTGGGGTCGTTAAAAATAGGGACTAGAACGGCGCTGTTGCCGATGTAGAAGTTGGCGTAGCTGGCGGGCATGCGAATCCCACGGAACCATAGTGGGCGGGGCATGGGCAGTTCGACGATGTCGAAGGGTTTGCCCTGTTGGTTGCGGAACCCGGCGAGGCGTTTGCGGTTGCCTTTGAGAATGGCGTAGTTCTCGTCTTTGCGGTTGGTCTCGACGACGGTGGCGATCGCGGAGGGGCCAACAAAGCGGGCGAGGTCGTCGACGTGCCCGTGGGTGTCATCGCCTACGATGCCGTGGGGGAGCCAGAGCGTCTGATCGATGCCCAGGTACTCGCGGAAAATACCTTCATAGTCTTCGCGGGTGAAGCCGGGGTTGCGCTGCTGGACTTCGCTGAGCAGGCACTCTTCGGTCGTTAACAGACAACCGCGGCCGTTGGCGTCAATGGCGCCGCCTTCGAGGATGATGCGGCGGCCTTTCCATGTAGCTTGAACGGCGGGACAGCCGACGACGCCGGCGATGTGCTCGGCAACTTTCTCGTCGCGCTTCCAGTTGTTGTATTTCGCCCAGGCGTTGAACTGCCAGCAGACGGCTTCGAGTTTGTTGTTGCGTTTGACGAATGTGGGGCCGGAATCGCGAGTCCAAGAGCGATCGGTTGGGCATAGGCGCAGGCCGACCTGGTTGAGATTGACGTGGGCGTCGGCGAGCATTTTTTCGACGCGCTGCTGGAGCGCAGCATCTTTCACCAGGATTTCCACGCGTTCGCCGGCAGAGAGATGGCGGACGATCTCGACGTAGACCCAATGCATGGCGGCGAACTTGCCGGGCCAGTCTTTGGGATTGTGGGGCCAGGCGATCCAGGTGGCGTGATGGGACTCCCATTCTCCGGGCATGCGGACGTTCTGCGGCATGACTAAGCGGAGTAGACCTTGCGGCTGTAGGCCTTGAGGTTGTCGAGCAGCATGTCGGGGATGTGCATGCCGCCGAGAGGCACGCCGCCGGGCGTGGGGCCGTGGAAATCGCTGCCTCCAGTTACGCCTAGGCCGAGGTTCTGCGCAGCGGCGCGGTAGGTCTCGGCCTCAATGGGTTCGTGGTCGCGGTGATAGCACTCGATGGACAGCATCCCTTGTTCGGCGATCTCATGAAAGAGCGCCTCCGGGTCCTCCCCCGAGGCACGAACGAAACGCGCTGGGTGCGCCCAGGAGGAGATGCCGCGGCTCTCGCGTATCCAATTCAAGACGGTGCTAAGCGATAACTCTTCACGCGGAACGAAGCCGGGAGCGCGTTCATCAAGGAACATTTCGAAGGCGCTGCGGAAGTCCGGGCAGTAACCTTTTTGAATCAACAGGCGGGCGAAGTGCGGCCGACCGGTTTGATGTCTGCCAAGGGCGCGGACTTCGTCGATGGTAATGTCGACGCCAAGCGACCGCAGCTTCTCGACGAGACGCAGGTTGCGTTCGGCTCGCTGAGCCGCGAGTTGGTCAAGGCGGCGTCCGAAAAGCTCGTCCGGAGGCGCTTCGAGAAAGTAACCCAACACGTGGATGGAGCGGTTGCGGAACTTGGCGGCGAGTTCGACGCCGTGGATCAATTCGACGCCCTGTTGGCGGGCGTAGTCGCTCACTTCGTCGCAGGCCTGGATGGTGTCGTGATCGCTAATGCCGAGGGCGCTGAGACGAACTTTCTTGGCCAGGTCGACCAGCTCAGACGGCGTAAGGACTCCGTCCGAGCGGTCGGTATGGCTATGGAGATCGACCATGCAGAACTAGGGCTTAATCAGCCCGAGTTCCACTAGTCTATCCCAAACAATTTGCGCACTTTCTTCCGGAGTTTGCTTTGCGGAGTCGAAAACGATTTCCGGGTTATCGGGAGCTTCGTAAGGATCGTCGATGCCGGTGAAGCCTTTGATTTCGCCGGCGAGAGCTTTCTTATAAAGGCCCTTGGGGTCGCGCTCGATCAACGTGTCGAGATCGCAGGCGGCATAAGCTTCAACGAAGTTGTCGATCGTCGAGCGGACTTCGTCACGGATCGCCTTATAGGGGGAGATCGCGGCCGACATGGCGATCACGCCATTGCGCGACAGCAGGCCGCAAACGAAGCCGATGCGATGAATGTTGATGTCGCGATCTTCCTTGCTGAAGCCGAGTCCTTTGGAAAGGTTCGTGCGAACGACATCGCCGTCGAGAATTTCGACTTTGGCGCCGCCGTCCTTGAGCTTCTTCTCGAGAATGTTGGCGACGGTCGACTTGCCCGAGCCGGACAAACCAGTGAACCAGAGCGTAAAACCTTTGTGTGTCATTGTTACCTTCTTACGTCGTCTTTTGAGGTCTGCGACGAATCCTGTCCCGCTAAGCTGGATCGCGTCGGGCGATCGCCGGAGCTAAGGCGAAAAAGGAATCAGCGAGCCCGGGGAGTTGCCGGCAGGACCTCTTCTAAAAGCACATCGAACGAGCTGCGTATACTGCCGTCAGGGGAGAAGTGAATGCCGCATTCCTTGTCGGCGTTTTCTTCCCACCACCACCGGCCCGCGCGCGGGCTTTCGCCCGGCTTTGTGGGCCGCGTGCAGGGTGCGCAGCCAATGCTGGGGTAGCCCTGGTCGTACAACTTATGCATGGGAACATCATTTCTCTTGATGTAGTCCCACACTTGGTCGTCCGACCAATGGGCCAACGGAGAGACTTTGACGATGCCGCCGTGATCATGATCGAGCGACACCGTGTCGGTCGTTTCGCGGCCCGAACTTTGGGATCGCCGCAATCCGACGACCCAAGCATCCAGCGTAGCTAGTTTACGGTTCAACGGCCGGACCTTGCGAATTTCGCAGCATAGCCGGCGGCGGCTGACGTCGTCGTAGAACAGGTTCGGCCCGTAGAGCGAGGTCATGCGGCCCAATTCGCCGCCGTCGGGGTGCAAAAGCTCGACCTGGATGCCGTAACGGCGGCGGACCTGTTCGATGAGTTCGTAGGTCTCGCCGTGCAACCGTCCGGTGTCGAGCGAGAACACGCGGATGTTGCCGCCGGTGATGCAGGCGGCCATGTCGAGAATGACCATGCCCGTCGCCTGGAAGCTGGTGGAGATGGCAATTTTGTCGCGGAACTCCGCCAAGCCCCAGCGCAGGACTTCCTCGGCGGGGGCGTCTCGCCGAGGCCAACTGAACAACGAGCCGTGTGCAGCGCTCATCGGAAATAGGGCGGGTTCTTGAGGCCCGCCGTCCTCACTTAACGACGATTCTTCTTCTCGGCTTCCACGAGAATCGCGGCGATCTCGGGACGCGTGAACTCGACTGGCGGATACTCGCCGGCAACCAACAACTCGCGGACCTTGGTGCCGCTGAGATGGATGTGATCTTCGGGACCATGCGCGCAAGTCTTCTTCGACGCCATGCCGCCGCACTTCTTGCAGTAGTGCACGAAGTCAAACATGATGGGCTCGATGCCCAACTCGCCCGGCTTGAATTCGCTGAAGATGCGCTGGGCGTCGAACGTGCCGTAGTAGTTGCCTACTCCGGCATGGTCGCGGCCAACGATGAAATGGGTTACGCCGTAGTTCCTGCGGACCTGCGCGTGGAAAACGGCTTCACGCGGACCGGCATAACGCATCCAGGCAGGGAAGCCAGCCAGGATGGTGTGTGCAGGGTTGTAGTAGTTGTCGACGAGCACCTTATAGCAAGCGAGGCGGACGTCGGCGCCGATGTCGCCGGCCTTGGTTTCGCCCAGCAGCGGATGGATGATCAGGCCATCGGCAGTTTCTAGAGCGATCTTGGTGCAGAATTCGTGCGCGCGATGAATGGGGTTACGGGTCTGGAAGGCGACGATCTTCTTCCAACCTTTCGCGGCGGTCGCTTCTTTGACGGCCTTGGGCGAAATCGCCAGGTCGCCTTCGATCTTGAGCTGCCAGTCAGGGAAGACGTCGACCTTGCCGGCAATCGAGTGGGTGCCCGCGTCGCGAAGCCACGCCACGCCGGGGTGCGCTTCGTCTTCGGTGCGGAAAATGTTCTTGTTGAACTGAGGCTTGTCGATCTCGAAGATCTCTTCGATCGCAATGACGCCGGCAGGAACGCCGTCGTCCAACAGCAAGGCCTTCTTGGCGCCCTTCAGTTCCGCCGCTTTCTCCGCGCTGATCGGGAAGATGATTGGGATGCTCCAGGGTTCTCCGGTCGTCAGGTGCATCGTCTCGGCGGCGCTAGCGGTCTCTTTTGCGTTCATGAAGCCGGTGACCGGCAGATAGCCGTTCTCGGACAACAAGTACAGATCGCTGCGATTGCGGAAGGTGGTATCGATGCGAGGAAGATCCTGAGCGAGTAACGCGCTCGCGTCAGCGGAAGAGAGAGCCATGTGATGTAAACCCCTATTGTCTATCGACTTAGTAGAGATTAGATTCTAACACAAGATCGGCCCCGGTGTCAGGTTAAGCGCCCTCGGCGGCGGCAGCAAGTTCATCGGCCTCCGCCTCGTTCTTGGCTTCGGCGTTTTCGGGTTCTTGCTCGGAGGCGAGAGTTGGCTCGAAGCTCACTTTGATGATGACGGGAAAGTGATCAGAACCGATGTCGGGTCCACGCCCGAAACGGATTAAGCGGAACTCGGACGAGAGGAAAACGTGGTCCAAGGGGAACCGCAGCAGAGAGAAGCTCACAGGGAAAGTCGGCATGGGGCCGCGTCCGACGCGGGGGTCGAGGAGTCCGCTGACACGGCTGAATAGGCGCGTGGTGTGGGACCAGGCTACATCGTTTAGGTCGCCGGCGACGATGCAGGGTAAGACATCGTGCGTCAGTTCGCGTCCCACGACCATCAACTCTGCGTCGCGCTTGGTCGACTTTTCCGCATACGTTGGAACTGGCGGAGGCGGATGGAGTCCGTGGATGCGGAATAGATCTCCGTTCTTGAGCCGAACGCCGGTATGTATGGACGGCGCTTCATCGCTGGAGATGAATCGGACATGAGGCTGTACGAACTCCATCTTGGAATAGAGCGCGATGCCGTAAGTGTCGCTGCGAGGATGCGAAATGGCGTGCGGATAGTCGACTAGTTTGGGCTTGAGCTGATCGAGCCACCAGTCGTCGCACTCCAAGAGCAGCACAAGATCGGGTTCCTCGGTTTCAATTAGATTAGCCAGAGCCTCAACATCGCGATTCTTCATTCGGACGTTGGAGATGACCATGCCAATGACCGGCGCGGAAGCATCCGTGGCCTTATGGACCTCTTTTGGCCAGAGCGGAGTGAAGGGAAGGATACGCCACAACTGCAATGCCAAGGCGAGCATTAGGGCCGCGCAAAAAGCCGCGTGAAACCGTGAATCTCTCGGTGAGCCGCCGCCAGTGAGCCAGAGCGTCAGGGAGACGAAGCCCAACAGCGCGATATGAATTCGCGGAAAGTCGCAGATGCGAACGCACCAATGTTGCAGTCGCAGAGTCGATAGGATCGTCGTCGCGATAACAAATCCGCCGAGGATGTACGCCACGGGCATATCGATTCCGCGCCCGCTAGAGCGGAGGGTGAACCGAAGCTACCCGGCGACTTTTGCGGCGGCCAAGGCTGCGTCGTAGTCGGGATGCTCGCTCATCTCGGGAACATACTGGGCGTAGGTGATGTTGTTTTCCGGATCGAGCACGAACACGGCGCGCGAGTGAATCTGCAGGGGCTCGATCATGACGCCCCAGCTAGTTCCGAACGAACCGTCGCGATAGTCCGACAGCGTGAGCACGTTGTCGACTCCGGCTGCGGCGCACCAGCGCTTTTGGGCGAAAGGCAAGTCGCGGCTGATGGCCAGTACCTTGATCTTGCCGTCCTTGACGGCCTCTTCGTTGAAGCGGCGCGCCTGGGCATCGCAAACCGGGGTGTCCAGCGAGGGCAAGACGTTGACGATGCGTACGGAACCGGCGGTTTCGGCCAGGGTGACTGGCTTCATATCGACGCCCGTAAGCGTGAAATCGGGGGCTTTTTGCCCGGCGGCAAGCGCATCGCCCTGCAAGGGCATGGGGTTACCTCGGAGTGTCGTGGTTCTATCTGCCATGGAACTATTCTCCTGCCTTTTGGCGCCGTAAGACTAGACCGCAAAGCTAGCAGCCGCTCCGGCAGGCCGTCAATCCGAGCGCCACCAAGCCCGGCTGTTAGACTGGGGACTCATGGCCGACGTTCGGGACATCATGCTGGGCGGCGAGACGCCGGCAGTGAGCGGAGACCTCGCTGTCCGGGTATCGGAGCTGAAAGCGTCCCCCGGACTGCAAAGGTGCGTCCGTTTCTTTGAGAACTCGAAGAAATGGATCGACGAGCGCCACCTTGAAATCTGCCGAGTGCCGTCGCTCACGTTTCGTGAGCAGCAGCGTGCCGAGTTGATAGCAGAGATGTGGCGGGAAGCGGGGCTCCGACCGAGTTTCGATGAGGCAGGCAATCTGGTCGCCTCGATCGTGTACTCGCGAGACCTGCCGTTCACGGCCGTTTCCGCACACCTGGACACAACGCTTGCGCCGCGAACGCCCTCAGAAATTCGCTGCGGCCCCGATGGCACTCTTTATGGGCCCGGCGTGACGGACAACGGCGTTGGTTTGGCCGCGCTCGTGGCGTTGGCTCGCGTGCTTCAAGAGGGGCCGCTGGCGCCCGCGCCGCGCCGGAATATCCTGCTGGTCGCGAACGTGGCGGAGGAAGGCGAAGGCAACTTGCAGGGCATGAAGTACCTCTGCCTGCACTCGCCGTTCGCCCCGAGTATTCGCGAGTATTTGGTGTTGGACGGCGCTTCGCTCGGGCACATTACCGCCGAGGCGCTCGGCAGCCGCCGTTTTGAGCTGATGATAGAGGGCCGCGGCGGCCACAGCTGGAACGACTTCGGCATCGCCAATCCGGTCCATGCGATGGCGCGGACCTGCTCCCTGCTGTCGGATATCGAGCTGCCGGCTTCCCCGAAGGTGACACTGACCGTGGCGACGATCGACGGAGGCGCGGGGGTGAACTCGATCGCCTCCACGGCCAGCGCTAAAGTCGATATCCGCTCTTCTAGCGCGGAGGGAATCGATTCGGTCGTCGGTCAGATGGAGGCTGCGATCAAGCAAGCGGTCGATGAAGAAAATCGGCGATCGACGGAGCGACTCAGCACCTACCGCATACGGGAGATCGGCAACCGCCCGGCGGCGCGAGCAAATGCCGACAACCCGCTGGTCGACTATCTCAGGGCCATTGATCGCAATCTGCGGATCCGCTCGCGGATCGACTGCGCGTCCACGGACGCCAACGTGCCGCTGGCGGCAGGACTGCCGGCGGTCGCGATAGGAGCCGGCGGCAAGGGTGGAGACGCGCACGCTCCGTCGGAGTGGTACCGCCCGGAGGGGCGCGCCTTGGGTCTGCAACGCATCGCGCTGACTTTGGCCGTTTTGCAGTCATCCTTGAGAAACGGGAACGATCGTTTTTGACGGGTCTATAATGAGTGGAACCGACTGCGTCGTGGTGCGCCGAGTCGTTAACCATGCACTCCCCTAAACCGAACCGCGGCATCAATCCAAAGTCGTGGACGCCGTTGCTGCTGATCGGCGCGACTTTGATCGTCGGGATTCTGATTGGCACGCTGGTTCCCCGTGACGTCGGCGCCGAGGAACAGGTTGCCGCCCCGGATGCCACGCCGCTCACGCTGCCGGATATCGAGCCGACGGAGAATCAATTCACGCCGATTGTTCGCGCGGTGCGGCCCGCCGTAGTGAACATTAAAGTCGAGATCACCGAGGAGGTTGCAACGACCGATGGAAGCGGCGAGGCTGAGCCGGGAATGGAGGACTTCTTCCGGCGCTTTTTCGGCGGCGAGATACCGGAAGGCATGGATCCGCGGGAGCCGCGACGCCGTCCAGGAGAAGGTTCCGGTTTTGTCGTAGACAGCAAGGGCTACATCATGACGAACCGACACGTGATCGCCGATGCGGATCGCGTTCAGGTTCGCTTTGCCGATGAAGAGGAGTTTATTGACGCGAAAGTCATTGGCGTCGACGAAGAAACCGATTTGGCTGTGGTGAAGGTGGATGCCGGCAGCCGGAAATTGCACATCGCGCGGTTGGGAAACTCTGATGGCGTTTCCGTCGGCGATTGGGCGATCGCCATCGGGTCGCCTTTCGGATTTCGCGAATCCGTGACGGTGGGCATCATCAGCGCCAAGTCACGAGAGGTCGACGGAGCTTCGCGAGCGTTCCAGAAATTCTTCCAGACTGATGCAGCGATCAATCCGGGTAACTCCGGCGGACCACTGGTCAATACGCGCGGCGAAGTGATCGGCATCAATACGGCGATCGTATCGCGGACGGGCGCCTACCAAGGGCTTGGTTTTGCGTTGCCCTCTAACGTTGCGGCGAACGTCTACAACCAGATCATCAAGTCGGGACGTGTCGCGCGTGGCTCGATCGGGATCAGCTTCCGTGATGACGCGAGCCAAGCGCCGCTGCTACGACGCTACGGCGCGGAAAACGGAGGCGTCTTCGTCAATCAAGTGACGCCGGACTGGCCAGCCGATAAGGCCGGCATCCGGATTGAGGACATCATTATTGAAATCGACGGCACACCTGTGGCTAATGGCGATGCACTGATACAAGCCGTCTCGGCGAAGGTAGTCGGCTCCGTCATACCGCTGAAATTGCTTCGCGACGGAGAAGTGATGACCGTTAACGTCGAGATCGCCGATCGTGAGGAGTTGCTGCGGGCGGCAAACGGCGTACTGGAGCGCGAAAGCGAAACGTCGGCGCCCAAGCCCGCAGCAGTTGGAACCGAGCCGACGTTCGAAGATCTCACCGACGAGAAGCGTCGGGAATTGAAGTTCGAAGAAGAGGACGGCGTCCTCGTGACGAAAGTGGCCGTTGCATCTTTCGCCGATGATCTGGGGCTCAGCGAGGGCGACATCATTGTCACGGTGAACCGCCGGCCGGTTTCGACGGCCAAGGCGCTTGCAGCGTTTTGGCAAAAGCTTAAGGCCGGCGAAGATGTCGCTATCAAGGTGATGAGGCCTGGCCGCAGCGACGAGTGGACGGCGGTTTACTTGGCCGGCGTTGTGCCTACGCGCTAGAAATATCGCTAATTGACCTAATGAAACTTCCCGGCGCGGCGGAGCGTAATGCTCTTGCCGCGCCGTGTTGTTTCTGATTCGTTGGGTGAGGTCGCTTTCGCCAAGCTGTCGAATCGTTGCGCGCGAAAAAGGGCCAAGCTATATCTGCGAATCGTTCATCGGCTGGAGGCGTTCGAACTTAGGCTGTTCGTCGATCTGACCGTGGCAGACGACGCAGGACTGCGCGCCGGCGGCTGCGACGTCCGAGACTATGATGTAGCTCAGCCCCTTATCCACCCAACTGATCAACTTAAGCCCGTCGACCGAGTGGAAGTGAAAATCGAGGCCGGCGGAGCGGTGCAATTCGCCACCGCTCGGCTCTCTTCCCGCAGCTGAAGCCACCAAAAGGGAAACAGGTCTATCGTTCATGGTGTAGGAGAGAAATGCCACATCGTCTTCGTCGTGGCGCAAGAGGCGCGCTCCGACCAGGCGATACGCCTTCTCGGCGGGAAGAGCGCTGGGGTACGCGGGAACCTGCAGGTGAAATGGCAGATTCTGATCGAGCCAAGCCGACAGGATCGCTGGATCATCTGAAGAGACGTCGAGGCCGAGCCCGCCGCGCGAATAGCGCAGGTGCGACTCAGCCGCATAGCGGCGGAACGATTCCCCGCCCGAAGGAAGCGCGCCGGTGAACCATGCGGCGGCGCCGCCGCCGAGGATGGTCAGGCCAACGCCGGCAGCTAACAGTCCCAAATTCCATGTGCGGCGAGTGCCGGTTTGCGCCACGAGTTGTTCCGCTCGGAGCGCAGACTCAGGCGATGCGCTGTAAGCCTTGGTCGAACCGCGCACGATATCGACGACTTCTTGCCAGCGCCGGTGCTCGTCGCGGCAGCCGTCGCAGTCGAGCAAGTGCGACTCGAATTGAGCCACCTGTAAAGCAGGCATCTCATTGTCGAGATAGCAATGAATTAAGCTGCGCGCTTGATCGCAATTCATCGCTCGCTGACGCTCCTCGCCCTTTCGGCGCCGACCATGTTTTCTAGAAGAGACCGCAGCCGAGCGCGCGCTCGGGCCAGCCTGCTCATCACCGTGCCGGGCGCACAGCCGAGCAATTCGCCGATCTGTCCGTAGCTTAGGCCCTCCATGTCTCGCAGCACGATAATTTCACGATGCGGGACGGACAAGGAGTCTAGGGCGGTGCGGATCTCCACCTGCAGGGCGCGGTTCAACAAGACTGCTTCTGGGGAGGGTCGATGTTCATCCGCGAGCAGTTCGTCGGCAGTCTCGGCATTTTCTTCCCGGCCAAGGGCCCTCAGCTGATTCTTCCAGATGTTGCGAAGAATCACGAACATCCAGCGGCGGACATGTTCCGACTCGCGTGCGGGCGGTTGCCGTCTGGCCGAAAGGGCCCGCCGGTAGCACTCCTGTACCAGTTCCTCCGCCTCCGCCGGATCGCGCGTCAAGGCGCGCGCGTAGCGGAATAGGGAGTCGTGGCAGGCTAACATCGCCCGTTGCATCTGGCTCAGCCCTTTCGTCCCCTGCCAAGACAACACGACAGCCTCCGAAAAAATTCCTTGCCTCAGGAATAATTTAGCCTGGCAGGCCGCACCGCGACAAATGAGCAAGGAGTGTGTCTAAATAGACTCGGTGTGGCGTTTGAGGTACGCATCGCTATTTCGGGTGCCTGCGGAAGTTCCGCAGGGGGCAGGACGGGGTGGTCCGTCCGAGCTTAAAGGATGCCTGGCGGGGCATCTATGGCTCAACGTCTCTGGGGTCTTCCTCAATTTTATATTGATAAAATATGGACTAAACAATGACAGAATCGGATTTTTTAAGTCGTACGAGAAACCGGTGACTGGTAATAGAATCTATCACTGGCTCATAATATGAATATTATCTATACAAATACTAAACGTATCTCTGAAAAACCACTGGAACAGATATTTTTAGAGCCCTAGGGCCTACGGCCACTAGGGCTCCACCGCGATGAGCTCGGCTAGGGCTCTCCAGCCCGACATGCTGCTCACCGCACTCGGCTGCGACCTAGATCCCCGCCGGGCAGCAGACGGGTACGTTCCGGAGCAGGTTGCGCATTGCGACGGTCTGACGGTCGAGTCCAGGCAAGGATTGGCTGGAGTTAAACGTCAGCGCTTCCATGTGGCAGCCGTACCGCGGATCGAAGTACGGGGGCGCACCACCGAGAGACTGGCCTCCGATGCGTTTCAGAATAGAGGCAGACTGGTTGCGAACTGTGGCAAGCGCCAAACCAACGCCGCCACCGAGGATCTGAGCTAGGGCATAAGCGCTCAATGCGGTGTGCAGCGCGGCCCGCGTACAGCGAATCTGTTTTGCCAAGGCCCAGCCGCCGATTTCAAAGAAATCGACAGCCATCGCCCTGGCGCGGTCTAGTTCGGACTCGACAGCCAGCCTCAGCCTTTGACCCCACACTTCGCAGGCCGCGAGGGGAGTCTCTCGGACAGCAAGATCGCTGAATTTGACTGTGGAGCAGCACGGCAAGGAGCGGATGCATCCTTGGATTCGTCCGGATTCATCGAGGGCAAGGATATGCCAACTTCGCTCGTCGCCTGGCAGATGATGGCGTCCGCTGGGATCGAGCGCACGTTCGTCGATTGCTCCTTCCTCAAGATAGATTTCGCCACGAAGACGCTGCAATTCGGCTAATCGCGTCTGGTGAGCGCACGGGTCGTTGATCCAAGTTTGGAACAAGTGAGAGGAAGGCAGCGCGGATGAGGGAGCCAGAATGAGCCGACGGTTGAAACCGCCCGCAAGTAAGTCGGTTTGAGAGGTCAAGGGGGTAGAACTCCGCAATGCAACTAGTTCGTAACGTTTTTTCCAGTGGACGGGTCCACAGGAAGCAATGGGGCGCTTAGAACAGTCGAGGGAGCCGCAAACAACTCCTGGAACCCAACGGTACTTCCCGGCTTGCGGTACGAGGAGCCCTGCTAGGTGGGTTTCATGAAGGCCAGCGCCCTCCGGGCGAAGGGCATCATGCCGACCTACGATACCTCCACGACGAAAAGAGTCCGCCGCGGATCATGTCTATCGGAATAGAAATAGCGCATTCGCGATCGGCCGCGCAAGCGGGAAATTTTCCTAGACGAGCATTAAGGCAGATAGGGCGATCGGGACGATGATTGCACTGGGCTTAGCAATAGGCTTAACTGCTTGTTTGCTGTCGTTTCAATTGGCGCTCGATCGGCATTTTGTGCGCTCGGGAGGAATGCCGCGCGGGGCGTTGGGCCTGGCGATCTTGTCGACTGCCGTGTATGTGTCGGCGCTGATTCAGTTGTGGAGGGCGGGAGCGCCATCGCTCGCGTTATCGGTCGGCGCAGCTGTCTTCATGCTGGCTTCGTTTCTCTTGTTCCACGTGACGCGCCGGGGCTCGCCTCCCAGGTCCTTGCCTGTTGCGTTTGAGACCGCCGCGCCGCAGCGTTTGGTAGCGGAAGGACCACACCGATTCATTCGCCACCCGTTTTATGTCTCGTACATGTTGTTCTGGGTTGCCGTGGCGCTCAGCGCTCCCCACCCAGTGACTCTAGCGGGCGTCGCGGCCATCATCGTGACCTACGTTGTTACCGCGGCTCGGGAGGAGCGGAAGTTGCTGAGCTCTCCGCTGGGTGAGGAGTATCGAGAGTATCAGCGTCGAACCGGGCGGTTCATCCCTCGGCCTACGGCACTTTGGAAATCGCCGCAATAAAAAACGCGCGCCCTGATGGAGCGCGCGTCGAGTTTGTCGGGGGGACGACGTTTTGGGGTAAAGATCAGGCAGCGTTCGCGCGCCGGCGAGTGATTAGGCCTATTCCGAGTATTCCAGCGCCGAAAAGCAAGATGGACGCCGGCTCGGGAATCTCTGGTACAGAGCCGCCAGGCCTAACCGTGAATTGCGCCGAATAGCTCGCCTGGACGAAACCCTGCTCGGCGAACGAGGCCAATACATCCTGATAGGTCTGCCCGTCGAACTGGGTGCTGAACGTACCGGTGAAGATCGACGAGGGGCCGATGCCGTCCGTTACGTTTCCAGAGACGCTGAAAGAAGCGGTTGAGCCATTGGTGGTGTTTTGCAGGTTGAACGGTGAAGCCGGCGGCGTGCAGGTTCCCCCGACAACGACTACTGGTCCACAGGCACCGCTAACTCCGGGAGCGATGAAGGTCAATTCAAAGGAAAGTCCCGGGAAGGCGGTGAAGGTCATGAAGCCGGGCTTGGAAAATATCGCGCCAACCGGATCGCCCGGCAGCATGAGGTCTAGGATTGCACCGTCGACCTCGCCGACGCTTAATCCAACGAAGTCGCCAGTTCCCTCGTCGTCTTCAGGGATGTTGAAATTGCCGTCGCCCCCGGCCAGAGGCAGAAAATCAATCGTATCCGCCGTGACCCGGGCGGAGCCGGTTGTGTTTAAGGTGCCTGTAATCAGGGCCGCATAGCCGGACACGGGCGTCCCGACAATGAAAGCGACCGCCACAGCGATCGCCATAATTAATCGCATATCAAGGTTCCTCCCAAACTTTGTACTTAGGCCATCGGGCCGCCTCGGGCAAATTTGCCTAAAGCTCACCCCTTTGGGTCCTAGAGCATTTGGAAGCTGGCATCGTTACATCTTTTCTGCGCGAAAAGGGGAGGGTACGGATTGACTAGTTCGTAAGTGTTTGATAGTAGGGGCGATCGGCGTTGAAAAGGGGAGGGGCGCTTAAGCGGCGCTGAAGGCCAAAGGTTGGTGTAGGGCCGAGTCGAATGCTCGTACAGAACAGAGTCGAGGCGCGACTTCCAGTCGCAGCACCGTCCTCCCGTCCGCACCGAGAACGCGCACCTCGCCGGTCATGCGGGCGCTGATGAGCAGGCGGAGGACGTCGCACCAGGTACCGTCCGGCAGCGTGACGTCGGTGCAAACGAGATGGACATTGGAGTCCTCCTCTAACAGGCGCTCCAAATCGCGGTAGGACCTGGCTCGCACGATGTCGGATGGCAGCCCTGCCGGGCGATTAGCCTCCGACGGGACCGAAGCGCCTACTAGGATCTTCTGGTTTGGAAGCACAGCGGAGTCTCCTTGGCGGGCGGCAATTGCAGGTGGGATCGTGACGCGAACTTAGAAACGTCACGATCCCTGGTCAATGGACAGGCGGTCTTTTTGGGAGGACTCTGTCTTAATTGACCTGGCCGTTTCCAGCCGGCCGTGAGGTTGAGCCTAAGGAATGCCTAAGTGTTACGCCTGATTTGCGAAGGGCCGACTCCTTGGGCGTGGCACGTCAGGTTTAGGAGCGCCCTAGCGGGTAGCTGAGTCCCTTTCGTCCTCAGCGTGAGCTTCGTTCTTAAGGATTGCAATCTCGTCGTCGGGCAGGGCAATGGCGTTGATGAACTCGCCAAGGCGCCGAGCTTCGGCCTTGCGCAAATCCTTGGGAAGCAGCAAGGTAACCGTGAGGTCGTTCCGCAACGGGAAAGGATAAGCGCTGAACTCCTTCTCGGAAGGGCCTTCGTTCACGGTCATGATTGCGGGTGCGTCCGGGTTGATTTCGGGGGGGCGTTCGCGTCCCGCAGCGATTTTGCCGACGCGGATCTGATCCTCGAGCCAACGGAGGCGCGTTTTTCTGCCTTTGCGGCCTACAGTGAACTCGGCGCAACCGCACTCGCTTAGCTGTTTGAAAAGGTCGATGAGGGAACGGCGATCAACGGTTCGGCCAGTCCCTTCAAGACGTTTTTGCAATGCATCGACGGTCGTTTCGCGCAGGCTGTGCTCCCTACGCGCGAAGTCCTCCAGAACCCACCGAGCGACTGCGGAGGAGCGGTATATGAGACGCAGTCGCATGGCGTCAACGCGAGGCGGAGAAGCGTTCAGGCTATCCGCGATAGAAGCTGACATGGTCGTGATTTTAACATTGCCGGACAGAATCCAGCAATGGTTATGAATCATTTATTCGGTTTTGAGCGCTTTCCGGCGCCAAGACTGAGGCAGGCACGGGGATCCTCGGCACCCGCGGAAGGAAAGCCTCCAAATCTTTTTATTCCTTTTAGAATAAGCGATTTATGGGATTCCGACACCCAAAAGGCTTGGAGGCGAGTGTTAGGTTGTAGTCAAGAGAGGCCGGGCGCTAGAGAGCGCTTCCGGCCTTTTCGTTTTGGCGGGGGAGATGGGCAGAACGAATGATAAGTTGCCGCAAGCAGTGCTGGAAGCAGCATTGAAGAAGGCGATAGCGACTGTTGAGAAAGAGGCGACGCTGACCAAGCCGACGGCAGACGGCATCGTGCAGCTGATCAGACTCTACAAGGAGTGCGGGGGCGATGAAGAGGGGATTCCGAAGAAGCTTCGGGTGATATGGCTGGACGAGATGAAAGCCAAAGGCCAAGAAGAATAGTCGACTACCATCCCCTGCCGTCGCAGAGACGCTTTCACGATTTAGAGACGCACATCAAGGGTTACTCGGGTCCGGTGGGATCGGGTAAGAGCGCGGCGCTTTGCCATGAAGCGATTGATCTGGCGTTCAAGAACGAGGGACGGACAGGCCTGATCGGGGCGCCGACTTACAACATGTTGCGGGACGCGACATTGGATGCGTTCCTGGAGATCTTGAGAGCGAGCGAGATCGAGTATGAGCTGAATCGGTCGAGCTTTACGCTGACGATTACGGAGTGCGACTCAAGGATACTGTTTCGCTCGTTGGACGATCCGGAGAGGCTAAGAGGTTCGAACCTGGCGTGGTTCGGCGTGGATGAGTTGACCTATTGCACAGAAGACGCGTGGACGCGGCTCGAGGCGAGATTGCGAGATCCCCAAGCGAACGTGCTTGGGGGTTTTGCAGTATGGACTCCGAAGGGTTTCGACTGGGTTTACCGGCGGTTTGTTGGGGAACCGATTGCCGGCTACGGGTTGGTACAAGCAGAGGCGTTTGAGAATACGCATCTGCTGAACACGACGCCGGACTACTACGACCGGCTCAAGGCGAGTTATGACGAAGCTTTCTATCGGCAAGAAGTACTCGGCAGCTATGTCAATCTTCAAGC
>CAZYOX010000028.1:0-19657 GCA_964649285.1 uncultured Bryobacterales bacterium
GGTGAACTCCTCCTCAGTGAAGGGTCCGTCGTTCTCGCCGTCGCGGAAGCCCTCTACGTCCAAGGCCATCAGTTCGGCGCGGTTCGACAGATAGTAGACGACTCCGTCCGCGACCGCGGGCGAAGAGCACACGCCCTGCTCAGGCCAATCGTTGACGCGGCCCGATTCCAGCTTGGCGTGGGTCATCTGCCAGAGAAACTCGCCGGTTTTCTCATCGAAGACCATCATGACGCCGCGGTCCCCGGCAATCTTCGGGTTCCGCTCCAACTGATTGTTGGTGCCGACGAAAACCTTGCCGGCGGCCACCACCGGATTGCCGTAGGACTGCGATCCGAGCTCCGCCGACCATTTGACGTTTTCGCCGGCGCCGACGTCCCAGGTGCGGGGAATTCCTGTCTCCGTGGAAACCATATTGCGGTTTGGAGTACCGCCCCACATGGGCCAATCTCCAGCGAACGACGGCTCCGCAACAAGAGCAAGGACGGCGAGGAAGTAGAAAAATCGTGGGGATCGCATGGCCTGAATTCCTTTGGCTCGGCGTCTACCGCAGCGGAAGCACTTTCCAATCATCGTAGTAGATGTCCGCCAAGGCATAGCCGTAGATGCCTGCGCTGCCGCTTGCATTGCCGATGGGGTCGACGACATTTATGGTCCAATCGTCGGGCTCCGGCTCATCCCGCTTCCAGGCCTTGCCCATGACGCGCGTGGGGCCGCCTTCTTCGCTTGGCTCTACGCGGAAGCGGATACGGTACCAGGTATTCGGATCGAAGCGGAAAGGGACCTGCTCGGAAAAGCGGCCCAACTCCGACGTCCAGGTTCGGACCGTCATGCGCTGTTTGTTGCCCGTAAGGTCGAGCGTGTAACGATGGGAGACCACACCGACGTCGGGCATGCGCCGGCCTTTCTCGGCGGCGAAAACGTCCACCAGAACTTCATATTCGCGATCGCTTGGCGGCGAGAGATAAACGGTCGTTTTTTGGCTTCTCAAGTTCGTCGCATCCTTAAACAGGACTTTCTCGCCATCCTTCTCGACAACGGAGAATCGCCCGCGCATAGCGGGCGCGCCCGCGACGACTCCGTCCACCGGATAGGAATTGAATGTTTCCGTATAGCCGAGGGTAGGCATGACGCGGACCAGGCTGACGCCGGTTAACCCTGCGGCCTTCGCCGTTACGGTTCCGCCCTGGGGCGCATTCTCGTCCGTCAGCGTCAGGTCGCCGTCATTGACCTCACCCTTGACGCCCTCGACGGTCCATTCCGCCTCGGTTTCTCGAATGAATCGTCCTTGATCGTCAAACAAGCGCGCCTTGAAATGTTGTCGCGCCCCGGGCCGAAGCGCCGCTTCTGCCGGAGTCACCTGCAAATGCGCCGGCGTGGCTCCGGCCGGCGCATTCTCGACCGGACCGGGGACCACTTCCGCCGCCATGGACATCCCGTCGCCAGAGGCGATGCAATAGAGCATGTCATCGGTCGGCAGAAAAATTCGGCCGTTGGCGATCGCCGGCGAACCATTGATCTGAACAGCGGAGCCGTCGGCATTCTTGAATGTGTCTAAGTCCAAACGTTCCGGCGCTGTGCGGCCATTGAGCTTGAAGATGTAGAACTGCCCGTCGACGTCCGAGACATAGATTTTCCCGTCGGCAACCACCGGGGACGCTCTCTGTGCGACTCCTAGCTTCTCCTGCCAAAGCCGCTCGCCGGTCATGGCGTCGAAGGCCATAAGGTTGGCGGAATTATCCACCTGATAGAGGATTCCGTCATCGATCACGGGCGAAGAGTAGCCGCCTCCAAAACCGTCGACCATCCACAACAGCTTCGGCTTGCCGTCGGTGACCGCATTGGCGTCCAGAGCGATCAAGCGGCCCATGCTCGTCGAACCGTCTAGATTCTCCTCGCTGTGCGAAGCATAGACAATGCCGCCGCTCTCGACCACCGAGGCGTTGATGCCGCGCAGGGATAAGGGGTACCCCCAAACCTTTTCACCGGTGCCCATCTTGATCGCGTAGATTCCTCCGTCGCCATTGCCGGCGATCAGTAAACGCTGTCCACCGATGACCCGCACGATCGGCGCCGAATAGGTCGTATCCTGGGGGGCGCCGCCGGGCGCCGAGATCCAGACAGTATCGCCCGTGGCGCTATCCAGCGCATAGAAGCGGTGGCGAGGAACGGCATTGGGACCGAAACCGACTGTGAGGAAGGTGACTACTACCAGATCGCCGTCAACGACGGGCGTCGTCGTGCGGCCTCCAAACCCAGAGAAACGGCCGATTTCTTCATCCAAGGAGCGAGCCCAAAGAACGGTCCCGTCGGGGCGGTAGGCGGTCACGACGCCGGAGATGCTTTGCGAATAAAGCGTGCCCGATTCCGGATCCGCGACCAGCGACGCCCAACCGACGCGGTGGTGCGGGATGTCGGTTTGGAACACGTTGTGGCGGCGTTCCCAGCGGACTTCTCCGGTCGTCTCGTCAAGGCATATCACCTGTTCTTGCCACTTCGTCGGCGTTTCGGGCTCGGCGAGACGAATGGTGCAAACTAAACCATTGACGACAACGGGCGTTGCGCGGCCCCCGAACTCGGCCTTCCAGAGTAAGTTCTCGCCCTCGGGCGACCAAGACGCAGGCAGATGCGTGTCCGGCGATACTCCCGTCGAGGCAGGCCCTCTCCACGAGGGCCAATCTGCGGCTGTCGCAACTAGCGCGGTCGCCAATAGCAACAGGACAAGGCGGGAGGTCGAAACTTGTGGGGATTGCATGTGCGTGAACCGCTGGTCATTCTACCAGTCGTCTTGACGCTCCTGGGGTTCGCCTAGGTTACTTCTGAGGGCGCGGCGGCGCTTTCCTTCGATTGGCGGATATACTTTCGGTCAGGCGCCGCTACGTGAATACGCACGACGATCCGCAATTTGCTGAACTTGCCGGGCGCGCATTCGCCTTTTTTCCGGCAATACGGAACATCGAGCACAACGAATGGACGCTTGAGAAGAAAACATGGTCGGAAGTGCTGGCCAAGAACGCACGGACAGGGGAAGAGATTTGGGTGCCACGCAGCCACATCGGTAAGATCTCCAGCGCCGACTCGCCAATCTTGATCGTGGGATTGCTTCGAGAACTCCAATTTAAAGGAGGCAGCGTTTCCCCCTTTCGGAAGCACGTGGTGTCCATGCCGCCGCCGGGGGGAGCGGCGCGAGCTACATCCGACGTCTCGGAGCCGCCCCCGCCGAAGCGCACCAACTCGGCAGCGGACCGGCAGACGCTTTCATTCATCGGCAAAGCCCTATTGGCCGGGCTAGCGGTCGTGCTGCTATTCGTGATGTTCAACTTCAGCAAGGGAGAGAATCCGATTGTCGCCCTGTTCCGCACGGACACCTCCACCTCGGACCAGCGCTATTTAGGACTCACCAACGCCGATACGTACCACCTTGTCGTATCCAAGTTGGGGCAACCGGAAAAGGAACAGTGGCTCAGTCTCGAAGAGGCGGACCTCCAGTTCCAGGCCTTGTGGTACCCTCAGCGGCGGTATTTGGTCATCCTGATGGGAGGAACGCGAGCGGACGTACGGTACATTGGCACGCTGCATCATCCTTCACGCAAGGTATTGGATGCGGCGAACCTTTCCCGCGGGGGTAACACGGATTCTCTGCTTCACAACCTACCGAAGTTTTAGAGTAGGCCTGTCCCTCGAACGGGAGGATTTTTCAGCTTTCGATAACCTATTTCCGGACTACACGTCTGTATACGTGGATCCTGATAACTTCGCCGCGAAGCGGCCCTTGATATGAGCACTGCACCGAGTTTGCCTGAATTCCAGCCGAACCATCCGGCAACTCCGCGACCGCTAGGACCGGAACCGGTAGAGCCTCGGCGTAGGAAATCTAACCGCGCAGCGGCGTGGCTTGTCCTCGGCGCCGCGGCTCTGGGCGCTGCGGCATGGGTATGGTCCGCCTTATCGTTCGACGGTGGGGGAGGGTCCGCGGGAGGAGTCCAAACCGTGGCGGCGACGCGCGGCGAGTTGAAACGGAGTTTGCGTATCAGCGGTACGATCGTCGCCCGCAAGTATGCCGCAATTCGAGCGCCGCGAATCCGCCGCGGCTCCCGGGTGGGCGGCGGAGGCGGCGGGGGCCTCACTCTAGTCAGCATGGCTCCGGCAGGTTCCATGGTGAAAGCCGGCGACGTCGTCGCTGAGTTTGATCGCCAAACTCAGGAACAAACGATCGATAATCAACAGGCTGGCGTTATCCAGGCGGAGGCCACAATTCATCGTCAGCGGGCCAATCTGATGATTGAAATGGAGGGCCTAAAGCAACAACTGACGGCGGCGCGCGGCGACTTCGAAAAGGCGGAGTTGGATTTGCGGACCGCAGCCGTAAAATCTGAAATCGAGGCGCAGCTGTTGCAGGCGCAGATGGAAGAATCCAAAGCCGCCGCCGAGGAGCTGGAGGCCGAAGTCGCCAAGTTGGAAAAGTCGCACGCGGCTCAGCTGCGGCAGGCAGAGCTCGATCGAGACATGCAGAATCTCGATTTACGGCGCGCCCAAATGAACTCCGAACGTTTGTTGATTCGCTCGCCAATTGCAGGTATCGTCGTGCTGGAAACCAGTTTCCGCGGCGGCAGTTTCGCGCAAACGGCGGTCGGCGACCAGGTGTTCGCCGGTTCGCTGTTCATGCAGGTGGTCGATCCCCGCGACATGGTGCTGCAGACGCAAGTCAACCAAACGGATATTCATCAGTTACGTGTCGGTCAAACAGCGGAGATTCGTCTGGACGCATATCCGGATCGAACCTGGAGGGGCCGAGTCGAGTCGGTCGCAGCAATGGCCGGCGGCGGGGACATGCCCGGCAGGGGCCGCGGCGGATCAGGCAATTACGTCCGGAACGTAGCGGTCGGGGTGAGTATTTTAGACTCTGACCCGGTGATCATTCCCGACTTGTCGGCAAGCGCCGATGTCGTGTTGGAGACGCAAGAAGACGTCGTGCTGGCGCCGCGCGAGGCGTTAAACCAAGTCGGCGAGGATTGGTACGTCTGGTTGATGGGCGGCAAAGATCAGAAGCCGGAGCGGCGGACCGTCGAGATCAGCTCCTGGTCCGACACGCATGCGGCAGTCAGGGCGGGACTCCGTGAAGGCGATAAGCTCGCCGTCGGTCGTGTGGAAGAAGCGAAGCAGAAGTAGGGGGATGAAATCTTGGGCCGTGTCGTCTCATGGATCGTATTTGCGGTAATTGGCGCCGCCTTCGTGTATCTAGGCTGGGGTTACTTCGAGCCCGTCGCGCCCGAGATTCCCACCGCGCGGGTGGAAAAGCGGGATTTCATCACTACGGTGTCGAGCCGAGGCGAACTAAAAAGCGCCAAGTCCGTTCAAGTGACGGCGCCGCGTACCCCCGATTTGAAGATCGTTCAGCTGGCCGAAAGCGGCAGCCGAATTCGCAAGGGCGACCTCGTCGTTAAGTTCGACTCGGCCGCGCAAGAAGACCGACTCTTGGAGCAGGAGACGGAGTTGCGCCAGGTCCAGAGCGAGATCAAGCAGCTGGAAGCGCAGCATTCGATCGCGGACGAGCAGAACGAAATGGCGGTCATGCAATCGAAGTACAACCTGGAGCGGGCCGAATTGGAAGCGGGCAAGCAAGAGATTCTATCGGAGATAGAAGGACTCAAGAACCGGATCAATGTGACCACCGCCGCAGGCGAGTTGGGCAAAGCCGAAGCCACCGTGGAGGCTACGGATCTGTCGCAGTCCGCTGACCTTGCCCGGCTGCAGGAACGCCTGGCGAAGGCGATTCGTGATCGAGATCTGTCGAGAAGGTATCTGCGCAGCATGGAGTTGAGGTCAGAGGTGGACGGAGTGGTCCAGATCATGCCCAACAATCGAGCTCAGGGGTCGTTCGGCACGAGCCGCCCGCCCTTTCAGGAGGGCGACACCGTGTGGACGGGAGCCTCGATCGCCCAAATCCCGGACCTCAGTTCGCTCGAAGCGGAGTTCCATATTGGCGAGATCGACCGCGGGCGGGTCAACGAGGGCCAGCATGTTCGTTTGAAAGTGGATGCCGTGCCCGACGCGCATTTGGAAGGCGAAATTACCTGGCTGAGTCCAATCGCCGCGCTGGTTTTTAACACGATCCCGCCGGGTAAGAGCTTTCCCGCCCTGGCCAATATTGAGAAGCTGGATGATCGCCTGCGCCCCGGAATGAGCATCACCGCCGAGGTTGTCGTCGAGAGGCTCCCCGAGGTTATCGTCATTCCGGCTAAAGCGAGCTTTCAGATCGACGGAAAGCCCACGGTGTTTGTGAAGGAAGGTCAGTCCTTCCGTCCGCAGCCTATCGAAGTTCAGGCCCGCAACGGTAACGAAATCGTGGTGTCATCGGGACTAGAGGAAGGCGCCGTCATCGCGCTGGAGAATCCGGGAATCGGCGAAAGCTAAACGGAATAGAGATTCTGAAATGCCTAAGTTGATTGTTCGTATCCTCGTCCTAGGAACCGTCGCCGCCATTGTCCTCGGCGGATTCTACCTCGTCCAGAATGCCTCGTTACAGAATGAGGAAGAGATCGCGCTGGCCGAGGTCAAGCGCGGAGACCTGACGGTTCGCAGCTTCTTCCGCGGGGAGTTGCGCGCAGTGCGTTCCTTGACGCTTACCGCGCCGAACCTCGGGTCGCAATCGCAGGTCACCAAGTTGGCCCCGGCGGGCGCCTTGGCGAAACGGGGCGATCTGATCATTGAGTTGGATGATTCCGAACGTGTTGCTGCCCTTGAGGATCATCTCTTGGCGGTCGACCAGGTCAAGGAGCAGCTGAAACAGGCCGAGACCGAACTGGAGATCCGCCGCCTGCAGGACGAGGTGGAACTTACCCGGGCTGCCTACCAAGTGCGTCGAGCCGAGTTACAGGTGCGCCGCAACGAACTGATTTCAGCCATCGATGCACGCAAGAACGAACTCACTTTAGAGGAGGCCAACGCCAGGCAGCAGAAGCTCCAAGACGACATCAAGAATCGCTTGGCCCAAAGCGAGGCGGAACTCGCGGTGATTCGCGAGAGGCTGACCAAGGCTCAACTCGACGTAAGTCGGGAACAGCGGCGCATCGCCGATGCGCGCGTCTTGGCCCCGATAAGCGGCTTGGTATCCGTGTTGGAGAACCGCTCCGGCGGGCGTGGCGGTTTTGGCACCACAACGCCGACCGTCCGCGAAGGCGACCAGATCCCGGCAGGTCTAGCGGTGGCTCAATTGTTGGATCTTTCGGAAATGGAGCTGGTGGCGCAGGTGGAAGAAGTGGAGCGGGCCAGCCTTAAGGAGGGTCAAGAGGCGCTCATTCGCCTGGATGCCCTGCCAGGGAAAGTCATTCACGGCAAAATTAAGCGGCTCGGCTCCACCGCTTCCATCAACGTGTTCCGCGGTGAAGCCACAAAAAAGTTTGACTGCATCTTGTCCATCGACATGAAGGAACTGCTCGGGCAAGTTGGCGCAACGCCAGAGCAGGTCCAGCGGATTCTGGCGACTGCCGAGCAAAACCGGCGCCAGGGTTTTGGCTCTTCTTATCAGGTTGGCCTTGCCGGCCCTGGACCCGGCGGATTCGCGGGCGCCCGCATGGACAGCGGTCAACCAGGTATGGAGGCAGGCGAAGAAGGCGCTGACGGCCAGCGGATCGTAAATGGCCCCGGAGGCGGGGCGGGCCCCTCTCCCGAAGTCCGCGAACGGTTACAGGCGATGCTGGGCGGAAGACAAATCAGCGAGCTGAGCGCCGAGGAGCGCCAAGAGCTCCGCCAGCGCATGCAACAAGAGTTGGGCGGCGCTCCTGCTGGAGGGCCGAGGGTTGCGGCTGGAGGCGGATTTAGCCGGCAAGAGCGCGAGAACGCGACGCTGCCCAGCCCTCCGGATGTGGGGTCGGATATCGACATCCTGCTGCGGCCTGGCCTGCTGGCTGATGCCGAAGTGATCGTCGAGAGCCTCGAAAATGTGGTTTATATCCCTTACCAGGCCGTCTTCGACACGACCCAAGGCCCGGTTGTTTATCTTTGGAACGGTCGATCGCTGGAGCCGCGGCCGGTGGAGTTGGGCAAGCGCTCCGAGTCGCAAGTCGTCATTTTAAGCGGACTCGAAGAGGGCGATCAGATTAGCCTCCAGTCGCCGGACGGACCGCCTGCCCAACGGAAAAAGGCGGCGCCTAAGTCATCGGCGCCCGGCGGCGTGGGTGGAACTTTCTAGAAATGCGTATTCCGTCTGTACTCCCCGAGCTCTGGATGGGCTTGGCCAGCCTACTAGCGCACAAGCTGCGTTCGCTGTTGACTATGTTGGGCATGATCTTCGGCGTGGGCGCTGTTGTAGCCATGCTTTCGATTACGCAAGGCGCTCAAGAAGAGACGTTGCGGTTTATCGATCAGCTAGGCGTTAACAATATCATCGTCGAGGCGACAGAGGCGATCGATCGCGAGACGTTGCTGGCGATGCGCCAGACTTCGCCCGGCATGACCTTCCGCGATGCGAGAGCGATCGAGGCCAACACGCCGCATATCGCGGCGATGTCGCCTCGCAAGACTTTCACGCCGACAAGCACACTGCCGCCCACCGAGCAGGACATCCCCCAGTTGATCGGCGTGCTGCCGAACTACACCGACATCTATGCCACCCGCATGCTCGAAGGCCGGTTCTTCACCGAAGAAGAAAATCTGCACTCGGCCCCCGTTTGCGTTCTAGGCGAAGCCGCTAAGGTCAGCCTGCTGGGATACGGCAACGCCGTCGGCAAGTACGTGAAGCTCAACGAAGTTTGGCTGCGCGTGATCGGCGTCATGTCTCCGGCCGCCACGTCCGACGCTGAGATTGAGGGATTGGAGTCCGATGATCGGAACAATTTGATCGTGGCGCCGTTAAACACGGTGATGCGGCGCTTCGAGGACAACAATAGCTACCTCAAGGACGAAATTGACGGCATCTTCGTTCGCGTCGAATCCGATGCCAACTCCGTCGAAGTGGCCGAGATTGTCCGCGCCATCATTACGGCCAGGCACAACGACTCGGGAGACTTTTCCATCACTGTGCCGGCGGGCCTGCTCGCGCAGCGGCAACAGCAACAGCGCATGTTCGAGATCGTCATGATCTCGATTGCCGGCATCTCGCTGTTGGTCGGCGGCATCGGGATCATGAACATCATGTTGGCCACTGTTTTGGAACGTACTCGCGAAATCGGCATTCGCCGCGCCATCGGCGCGCGCCAGCGCGACATTGTCCGTCAGTTCTTGATTGAGGCCGTGATGATCTCCATCGTCGGAGGTCTGTTAGGGATCGCCACAGGCTTCCTAGGGTCCACGGTGATCTCCATCTTGGCGGATATGCCGACCGTAGTGACGTTCCTGTCGATTGCCGTAGCGTTCGGCGTCTCAGTGGGCGTCGGATTGCTATTTGGAATCTATCCCGCAACTCAGGCGGCCAAGCTCGATCCGATCGAAGCGATTCGTTACGAGTAGACGGCTTCGCTTCAACCAAGTATTGGACGAGATTCGAGATTTGAGAAAACGATGAGAAAGAAGCGCTTAGTGTTGTTTATCGCGGCCCTCATGGTCACCCCGGCCTGGGCCCAGTTCACCGGATTCCCGCGAACCAGCTATTGGAATGCGATTTGGCAGGCGCCTCCCACCGAGGTGGAGATCGAGCCAGTATCCCGATTGCGGGATTTCGTGGTGGACGGCCAGCTTACGTTGTCGCTGCAGCAATACATTGAGCTGGTGCTTGCCAACCACGGAGACGTTCAGGTCGCCAAGCTCAACGTTTACTCGCAGGAGAACCAGGTCCAGGCGGCGCTTAGCCCATTCGACCCGCGCTTCGCAGCAGCGTTCGACGTAACGCGCGGCCAGACGCCTTCTCAAGACACGCTGCAAGGCGGCGAAATCGTTTCGGCGCTTAATCAGGTCGGTCGAGCCCAGTTCGGCAAGACGTTCGATACCGGCACGGACCTCAACGTAAACTTCAACACCAATCGCACCTCGAACAACCGGACCATCGCTACGTTCAACCCATCGCTTCGCGAAACGTTCGGCGTGAACTTGTCGCAGCCGTTGCTGCGCGGCCGCGGACGTTCAATTCAGCGTATTCCCTACCTTGTGGCGCGCGTCGAACTAGACCGTTCCCAGGACCAGGCCAGACAACAGATCATCGAACTCGTCGCGGACGCCGAGATTCAATATTGGATTGCCGTGCAGCAGAGAGAGAGCCTAGAAGTCCAACGCAACAACTTGAATTTGGCTCAAACCTCGTTGGAGAGAAGCCGCCGCGAGCTCGAACTTGGCGCTATTTCGCCGCTGGATATCTATCAGCCGGAACAACAGGTGGCGAACGCTCAAGTATTCGTCACCAATGCGATCTACTCGCTGCAACAAGCGGAAGCGGCGGTGCGGCGGCAGATAGGAGCCGATTTGGACCCAGCCTTCCGCGATATGCCGCTCAATTTGACTGAGTCCGCCGATCCGCCGACAGAGACCCTTGAGTTGAGCGAGGATGAACTCGTTGAGTTGGCGTTCAATATGCGTCCCGAGTTGGCCGCCCAAAGGCGGCTGCTAGACATCCGCGATCTCAACATCAGGCAGGCAACGAATCAGCTGCGACCGGATCTCTCGCTCAACGCCAACTATTCGATTCAGGGCCTCGGCGGCAATTCATTGATTCGAGCCGGCGACGATGGGCCAGTCATAGGCGTGTTACCAGGCGGTCTCGGCGACGCTTTCGGGCAACTTGCCGGATTCGATTATCCGACTTACAGCGTCGGTCTGAGCTTGGATCTGCCCCTGCGCAACCGGCAGGCCGCCGCCGACTTGGCGAACCAAACGATCGCCAAGAAGCAGGACCTTTACGATCTCCGCAGCACGGAGCAAGATGTCCGTCTCGACGTTGTGCAGGCGATCGCTCAGGTCGAGCAGGCCAAGGCGGGCGTTACGCAGGCCCTGGAAGCCCAACGCTTCTCGCAGCTCCGTCTCGATGCCGAACAACAACGTTACGACCTCGGCGTCAGCACGATCTTCTTCTTGCTGCAGGCGCAGGACGCCCTCATCCAGAGCCAAAATCAGGTGGTCAACCAGTCCATTAACTACCGTCGATCGTTAACCAATCTCTATCTGGCTACGGGCGATCTGCTCAACCAGCGCAACGTGCAGATCCAGTACAATTAAGCTCCCGTCACCTAGCAAATAAAAAGGCCGCCAGAATGATCGGCGGCCTTTCGTTTGTTGATGCGTACCAAAAGGAAGAGCCGGCTCTTTCGAGCCGGCCCCGACTCCTCCGGAGCCCCGTCCCCCCTTGCGAGCCCCAGTGAGTCTTTCCTGGTACGCCTTGATTGTGCCCCGGCATCGTGATCCCCTCAATGGTAAGAACGGTTCATTTTCCGGCGGTACCTGCGTACCCCGGCAGTGGCGGAACTTACCCTATGCCTTCTCCGCGAAGGCAGTAGGACGATTCTTGCTCCAAGAGATACTATCGACGGCGCGGTTGCCGCACGTTACGGTTCCCCGTCAGCGGTTCGACGCTTCCTCGTCCGCAAACGGCGACGCCGTTCTCGCGCAGCGCCGTCAGGAAGTTGAACAGCAACGAGTAAACGACTTGCTCGTTAACGCTTTGCCGCCCAGGCAGCAGATAGGTCGCGGGCAGTTCGGTGGAAAGGCTCACTTGTAGACGATCCGGCTGGACTCGCCCGTTGAGGCGCCTATTCGAAATGGTCAGCGGCGTCTGCAAGACACGGCCGCTCAGGCCGTCCACATAGAACTGACAACGGGAGAACCAGCCCAGATTCGCAGGATCGGCCGCGTCGAACAGCACAAATGGTTCAACGGGGTTTTCTAGGCTAAGATCGAGGACGATTTGGCGATCCAAGACCTCAAGCGAACAAGAAAAGCCTGCCTGCGCCGACAGGCTGCGAAGCGTCGCGTGATCCGGCTCAAGCGCAACGAGCCTTCTGCCTCTGGCCTCGACATAGTGCATACGGATCGATCATAACACCCGCGTCTCTCGGAGACGGTTGTTACACTGTGACCTCCGAAAGATGACGTCTCTTGAGATTAGCGTCCGGGATCTCGACGACCGCCGGAAGCGGGGCGAGGTCATGCGGTTGATCGACTGCCGCGAACTGTGGGAGAACGAGTTGGTCTGCCTGGAACCGTCCACTCTCATCCCCATGAACGATACTCCAGCCCGCATTGAAGAGCTACGCGCGATCGAGGTTCCGATTGTCGTCTACTGCCATCACGGCATCCGCAGCAAGCACGTCGTGCAGTGGTTGCGCGCTCAAGGCCTAGACAATGTCTTCAGCCTTTCGGGAGGCATCGATCGCTGGAGCCTGGAAATCGACGCCGACCTGCCGCGCTATTGAAAGGCGAGGAAACAACATGACCGTCAAGTTCTACGAGAAGCCGACCTGTACAAGTTGCCGCAAGGCGCGGGCCCTGTTGGAGCGCAACGGGATCGCCATGCAACGTATCGATCTCAATCGAGGTCTCAGCGTGGAGGAGCTGGATCGCCTGATCGGCGATCGCGACTACAAGCTGTTTTTGAATACCCGCAATGTCCTCTATCGCGAGCGCGATATGAAGCGGAATCCGCCGGATCGCGCCAAAGCCCTGCGCTTGATGTCCGAGAACCCCAACTTGATCAAGCGCCCCCTGACCGTAGCCGGCCAGCGGATCATCTTGGGGTTTGCTGAGGACGAACTGGCCGCGTTGGGCAATTGAATCGTCAAGGCAACCCGCTATCGCTTGCCGTCGGAGGATCACTCGTGGAACGAACCCATGGGCTCAGCCGCCGGGGAGGTGCTGGCCGGCGGCCTATTTTCGCTGGAACACTGTCGCGGCGACCCGTCGCAATCACCGATTTCGTCGGACTTTCAAGTGCGGATACGTCAGCCGTCCTGGAGAGCCGCTGATCACTCGCGCTCTTCCTTCTTGATCGCCGAAGGTCGGCAGGGGCAAAGATGATGAGCCAGCGCTAGCGTTCCTAGAAACCGTTTAACTCATGGCACCAGAAACATTCGTTCTCGACGCCGCGCTCGGTGTGGCAGTTCATGCACGCCGTCATGCTGATGGAAACTTCCTGCGGCAGAGCGTCATATTGCGTGACGTCGCCATGGCAGGTCTGACACTTCTCCCCGGCCCGGACGTGCTCGCGATGGCTGAAAATTACGTAGCTCGGGGAGTCGTAGACAGGAATCCAATCGATGCGAACATCGGCGGCGATAAGCTGGACCAGCTTCACGATGCTGGGGTCGTCTCGCGCAATCGTTCGATGACATCCCATGCAATCACGCGGGGTCGGTAATCCGGCTTCAAACCTCTTGGCTGAGTCCGGGTGGCAACGGATGCATTCAAGACCGCTGGCGGCATGCACTTTGTGGCTAAACGGCACAGGCTGCGCCGGCACCCGGCGGGGAAGCGTCTCGGGCGGACTCTGGTAGTTGCGAGGATCCGTCGGTTGCTGGGCCATCGCCAGCGAAGCGATTCCCGCCGCGAGCAACAGACGCCAAGTTAGCTTCCAAGCGCGGGCCACCTGCTTATTCTGCGTGGCGGAACGCCGGCGTGGCCATAAGGCCTTATCCTCAGATGTCCGCAGGGTAGAACACGGCATTCCCCACTCAAGCGCGTTGGTAGAATGGTGGTCTTGCGATGCCCGTTCCGCCACGAGTTAGCGCCGTTAGCTTCCTGAATACCTCACCTCTCGTTTGGGGGCTGCTCCACGGACCGCAAAAGGGCCGAATGGACCTGCGTTTTGTCCTGCCCTCGGAATGCGCCGACGACCTGCGAGAGGGCCGTGCGGACATCGGGCTCGTACCCGTCATCGAGTTGGCTCGCCAGCCTGACTTGTCCGTGATTCCCGGCAGCTCCATCGCTTGCCAGGGACCCGTGCGCAGCATCCTTCTGGTCTCGAAGTGTCCTCTTGCCGAGGTCCGCACCCTTGCCGCCGACACCTCTTCTCGGACTTCGATCGTACTCACCCAAATCGTCTTGCGTTCGCAGGGCGCCGAACCCCTGGCTGTGACGCCCCATCGTCCCGATCTCGATGCGATGTTACGGCTGGCCGACGCTGCGCTGATCATCGGCGACCCAGCATTGCGGCTCGATCCGGAGATGGCCTCCTGGCAAAGCCAGCCCGTATTCGTCTACGACATCGGCGAGCAGTGGGTGGAGATGACCGGATTACCGATGGTCTTCGCCGTCTGGGCAGCTAAGGAGCACGTAGATCCATCGGCCGCGGGCGTTTTTGAAGAATCCAAGCGTTACGGGCTCTGTCACGCCGAGCAGATCGTCGACCGGGAAGGCACGGCGCGCGGCTTCGAGCCCGGGTTGGTGCGCGAGTACATCACCAAGCACATTTCGTACGGTCTCGGAACGAAAGAGCGAGAGGGGCTCGACCGCTATCTGCAACTTGCGCAAGAAGCCGGTTTCGCCCCCGCCGGCGCTGCAGCGCGCTATCTTGAATCTTCGGCCGTTGCCGGCCTGGAGCAGAACGGATGTTAACTCAGCAGCAGGCCCGCGACCTTTTCGCCAGCGATGATTTGATCGGCGTCGGCATGGAAGCGGATGCCATGCGCCGCAAGTTCCACCCGGAAGGAATTGCGACTTACATCATCGACCGCAACATCAATCACACCAACTTCTGCACGGAGTACTGTACCTTCTGCGCCTTCTACCGGCCCATGGGCCACAAAGAGGGCTACGTTCTCTCCTTCGACGAGATTTCCCAGAAGATCCAGGAAACAATCGACCTTGGCGGCACCGGTGTGTTGATGCAAGGCGGCGTCAACCCGGATCTCGACATCGTCTATTTCGAGAATCTCTTCTCGGGCCTCAAAAAGAAGTTCAACATCCACCTGCACTGTCTATCCGCGCCGGAGATTCTTGAAGTCGCCAATGTCAGCAATCTCTCGATCCGCGACACGATCGCCCGTCTGCGTGATGCGGGCTTGGACTCTATTCCCGGCGCGGGAGCGGAGATTCTCGACGACGAAGTCCGCTTCAAGATTGCTCGCCTGAAGTGCACCACCGCCGACTGGATCGAAGTTCACCGCACCGCTCATCAACTCGGGGTACGCACGACGTCCACGATGATGTTCGGCTGCGGCGAAACCGTCGAGCACCGCATCCACCACCTCGAAACGATTCGCCGGCTCCAGGAGGAGACGGGCGGTTTCACCGCCTTCATTCCTTGGCCTTTCCAACCGGTTAACAATCCGTTGGGCAAAAAGGTCCCCGAAGAAGCTACCGCCGTCGAGTTCCTCAAGACCTTGGCCATCTGCCGTCTGTACCTCGACAACATCGTGAATATCCAGACGTCGTGGGTGACCCAAGGGCTAAAGGTTTGTCAGCTCGGACTCAAATTCGGCGGCAACGACGTCGGCAGCGTCATGCTAGAAGAGAACGTCGTCAGCCAGGCCGGCGCTCAGCACTCGGCGACTGAAGAAGACCTGCGCCGCATGATTCGCGACGCCGGTTTTATTCCCAAGCAGCGCGATACGCTCTACCGCGCCTACTACCTCAACTAAACGTCTCAAAATCTAGGTTCGGATCGGAACTTTCGTCTGCTCGGCTCGTACCTACCTGTCAGTTCCATGAGGAATGGAACACAGGAGGACAATCAAGATGCCAGGACGATCCGTGCGCGCGGCAGCCCTTGCTGCCTGCTTGAGCCTCGCCGCTCCCGTGTGGTCGCAGACGGCGAGTTGGCTGCACGTTGAGGTCAACGAAGGGGGCGAGGACGCTTCCAAGGTCAACGTCAACCTACCCCTTTCGGTCGCTAAGGTAGCCCTCGAAATGGCTCCCAAGAAATTCACAGACAAGGCCGTCGAAGCGCTCAAGGAGCACGACGTGTCGATTGCCGACCTCCGCAAGCTTTGGACGGAAATCAAGAACGCCGGGAATGCGGAGTTCGTTACCGTGCAGGAGGCCGACGAGACCATACGCGTCGCCCGAGAAGACGGTTGGGTGCGAGTCCGCGTGGACAGCACGGGCGACGAACCCGAACGCGTTCGCGTCGATATTCCCATCGGAGTGGTCGACGCCCTGCTCAGCGGCGACGGCGAGAGCTTCAACCTGCTTGCAGCAATCAATGAACTCGACGGCAATTCGGGCGACATCGTACACGTGGAAGACGGGGACGAGACGGTGCGCGTGTGGATCGGCTCCCAAGGAGACTAGCCCGTGCGCATTTTTCTGGGCATCATCGGCGTCTTTCTCGGCCTAATGATCGTGACTGCTCTCAGCACAAGCTGGCTCGTTGTGTATGTCCACGAAAAGAACGAGGGGTGGAAACTTATGGTCCCAGCACCCGTCTTTCTTGCCGATGTAGCCCTACGGATTGGCGGACTTCAGGCCGAGCGCGTCGAGCTGCCGCATGAGGCTCGCGAAGTTCTGCCGATGCTGCAACCGATCGTGGACGAGCTAGAGAAGGCCCCGGACTTCGAAATGGTCCATGTGCAAGAACCAAACCTCAATCTCTCGATTCGTAAGGTAGGCCAAGGCTTCGACATATCCGTGGTCGAAGACGAACAAACCGTGCACGTCATCGTCCCGATGCGCGCACTGAAAGCAGCTGCACGCGCCGCCAGCGACGGCCATCTCAGAATCGGGGAACTTGCAGGAAGCTTCGATGGAGTCTCTCGCACCAAACTCGTCGATGTCCGGCAACCTGACCAAGCCGTGAGCGTCTGGGTTTGGTGACTGGACGCCTCCTTACGGTTTCTCGTCTAGGTTGAGCCGGCGTACCCAAACGCTTCGGTAGCGAACCGGATTGCCGTGCATTTGCAGCACGATCGGGCCTTCCGCCTCATGGGGGACATACTCCGTTGTGACGCGATGTGCCGTCGGCCCGAGCCACTCCTGCCGGTTTTGGACCAGTACGCCGTTATGGAAAACCGTGGCGAAGGCGGGCTTAACGAGCTTACCATCCTTGAACCGCGGGGCTTCAAACACTATGTCGTACGTCTGCCACTCGCCTGGTTTCCGGGAGGCGTTGACTAGCGGCGGAAACTGTCCATAGATCGACGCCGCTTGCCCGTCCGCGTAGCTCTTGTTGTTGAAGGAGTCCAATACCTGGATCTCGTAGGTTCCCATGATGCCGATGCCGCTGTTGCCGCGGCCCTGGCTTGCACCTATAGGCTTTTCCGGCGCGGCCCACTCCACATGGAGTTGCATGTCGCCGAACTTCTGCTTGGACATCAGATTTGCCCAGGTATCAACCTGCATGTAGCCGTTCTCCACTTTCCAGGTCGGTTCCACCACCTTGCCCTCGGAGTAGCGAGGGTAAAATGTCGAACCGAATGGACCTTGCCAACCGACCCACTGCGACAAGTCGGTACCATCGAACAGCACGATGGCGTCCGACGGCGCGGCCCCCCGCTGCGTGTCGGTCGGAAACGTTCCCGGCGTGACTACAGCGGGTCGCGGTCGTGCGTCATCATGGACACGCCACTTGCCGCCGGGCAGATATGGCGTGTCCGTATAGCCTGTGGGCGCAGCATGCTGTTGGGCAAAAACGGTGACCAGGGCCAGTAAACTAGCGGCTCCGGCGAAGAGGGAAATTCGTTGGATCATTGCGGCGGACTCCAGACGGCGAATGCATCACCGACGACATTCTAACAGGCACGCAAAAAGGCCGCCCTCATGCAACGACATGGGAGCGGCCTTCGCTTTTTGATGCAAATGAGTAGTCGCTACTCGTTAAGCGGCAATTGCATTTCTACTTCGCGCCAAGCGCTGACCTTAAGACGGCGGCATACCCAGCAGAGACCTTCCGACTCCTGACTCGCGCCAGCCTCTCCGCAGACTTTGCAGTCGAAAGTCTTGCGAACCGACGGTTCGAAGACTACTTTTTTGGCGGAGGCCAACAACTTCGGATCCACCATATCGGGCAAGGCGCTTCTCTTCTTGGTCACGTATTATGTCGCCTGTCGCGTCTGGAACTTTTACTATAGTGGCCCCTTGCCGCCAAGTCTATAGATCTTCCGTCCTAGTTAAGTCCGTCAGGCGCCTCCTGGTTGAATAGACGCACGGGAGGCTGCGCCGGATTCGAGAATCCGCGGCCTTTCGGCGCCCCTATGGTAGGATGAGGGCGTTCGAGGTCCCGGTATTGCCAGCTAAATCTCCAGCAAGAGCGCCGTTACAAGCCCATGGAATACGGCTCACGCGGCAACGGGAGTTGCTGTTCGAGATCATCAATAACGCGCATCGGCACCTCAATGCCGATCAACTATTCGAACTGGCCAAGAAGCGGGACCCGAAAATCAACCGCGTCACGATCTACCGCACGCTCAAAGTGCTGAAACAAGAAGGTTTGATCGACGAGCTGGACCTTCTTCACTATGAGGGCGAGCAGCATTACTACGAGACACGTTTGAAGAGAGCTCACGCCCATGTGGTCTGTCTCAAGTGCGGCGCGGTCCAAGAGTTCTTCGGTGATCCGGTAAAGGAGCTCCGAGACCAGATCGAGACGTCTTTGGGATTTAAGATCGAAGTTGCCCGAACTGAGGTAGGCGGATTGTGCGCCGATTGCCAGGGAGAGGATGCCGTCGATTCGTCCGAGGAACTCGAACAAGCAGCTTCCTGAACTTCCGGAGCCGCTTCACGTCGCTTCGACGCGTCCGTCCAACCCCGCGTCCATGATCCTCACCGTCATCTCTCCTAATCAAGAACGTCGTCAGGTTCGCGTGGACCGCAGTCCGTTCCGCATCGGCCGTTTGATGGACCGCGAGCTCTCGTTGCGCGACAGCCGTATTTCCAGGAATCACGCCCAGATCCTCCAAGAGGACGGCGAGCACTACATCGAGGATTGCGACAGCCGCCACGGCGTATTTGTGAACGGACGCCGAGTGCAGCGTGCGCGGTTGCGGCCGCGAGATCGCATAGACTTCGGCGTCGAGGACTCCTACGTCGTGTTCGTCGGCGACAATCCCATCTTTTCGGCGCCCTTACTTAAGAAAGTCGCCGAGATGCCCGAGGGTCGCGACAATCTTGGACGTCTAAGCGCAGTTCTCGACGTCGCTCGCGCTCTGGAGTCAGCCGGCTCCGTGGACGATGTACTCTCCGCTGCGGTCGACGCCGCGTTATCGGTCACCGGCGCCGAGCGCGGATTTCTGATGCTGCACGGCTCCGACGGCCAGTTGGATATTCGGGTCGCTCGCGATCGCGAAGGCAAGATCCTCGCGGCGGAGGAACTGCGCGTGCCTCATCGCGTCATCGAAGACGCGCTCCAGAACCGATCGGAACTGTTCGCCATGTCGTTCGATCCGGCGGCGGATGTCGACGCTCTGGACCGAGGCCATACCGTCTTAGCCCTTGAGTTACGCAGCGTGATCTGCGTGCCGCTCGTGCGCATTCGCCTTGGACAAGAATCCGAGACCAACCTGCTGACGAAGGCCAAAGACACTCTCGGCGTCCTTTACATGGACACCCGCAAGATGGGCGCCAACCTGGTTGAAGGCAACCGCGAATTGCTGCAAACCCTGGGCATCGAGATCTCCACCGTTCTGGAGAATGCCCGACTGTTGAGCGAAAGCCGCCAGCGGCACGATTTTGAGCAGGAGTTGCAGATCGCCCGCGAGATTCAACAGGCGCTGCTCCCCGCGACGCTGCCTTCCCGTGGCTGGTTTGCGGCCGCCGGTTCGTCGGAAGCGTGCTTTCAAGTCGGCGGCGATTATTACGACGTCATCAA
>CAZYOX010000029.1:0-19554 GCA_964649285.1 uncultured Bryobacterales bacterium
GAACAGGAAGCTCGTCTGGGGCACGTAGCTGACCGAGGAGCGCAAGACGTGCAGCGGTATGCGGCGCACGTCGATGTTGTCGACGGTAACTGTCCCGGAGGAGGCATCGAGCAAGCGCGGCAGCAGGTCCAGCAGCGTACTCTTGCCGCAGCCGACGGCGCCGACGACGGCCAGGGTGTGGCCGGCGGGGATGGAAAGCGAGACCGCGTCCAATGCCGGACGGGACGCGCCCGAGTAATATACCGACACGTTGTCGAAGCCGACGTCGCCGCGAAGGCTCACGATGGACTGGTCGACGGCGGGCGCGTTCGGCGGAGCTAGCGGATGGCTCATCAGTTCGTAAATGCGGCCTAGGGCGGAGACGCCGCGTTGCGCCAAGTTGACAACCCAGCCGATGCCGATCATGGGCCAGGTCAAGATCGCCATATAGCTGAGGAACATGGCGAACGAGCCGATGGTCATTGCGCCTTCCATGGTTCGCCAGCCGCCATAGCCCAAGATGGCTAGGAACGTGAGTCCGACCAAGAGTTCCAGTTGCGGATAGAAGCGCTGCCAAATACGTACAAGTTCGAGGTTCTCGCGGCGGTAAGCCTGATTGAGCGCCCGGAAGCGTTCCGACTCCGCGTGAGACTGACCGTAAGCCCGAATGACTCGAACGTTGTTCAGGTTCTCTTGGGTCAGGGAAGCGATATCGGACAGCGACTCTTGGACCTTGCGAAACCGCTGGTGAATTTGCTGGCCGAAGTAAGCGACGGTAATGGAGACCAGTGGAATGGGCAAGAACACGACGCAGGTCAGCCGCCAGTCCGTGGCCGCCATGACGGTAAGTACGACGACGAAAGTCAGCAAGATGTCGACTGCTTGCAGGAGGCCTGGGCCGATCGTCGACTTCACGGCGGACAAGTCGTTGACCGCCCGGGACATGATGTCGCCGGTAGTGTAGGAGCGATAGAACCGTTGGGGCAGATAGAGGAGATGGCTAACGAGATCGCTTGCGACGTCAGCCTCCACAAACCGCGCGTTGCGGGAGATGATCCAGCGCATCCAGAACTGGAAAAAGGACTTGGCCGCGGCCACCGCCGAGAGCGCGCCGATGATAGGCCACAAAACGGAAACGGGTTGCCCGGCGGCCAGCGTATCCACTGCCTGCTTAATAAAAATCGGAAATGCGGCAGTGAGGATACTCTTAAACAGCAGCGCCGCGAACCCGGCCGTGTAGGACCAGCGGTAACGCAGCAGATACGGTATGAGAGCCCGAAGGTTGCGCAGCATTAGTCCGGCTGCTCCAACCAACTGTTAAACGTCTTAATCCACTCGATGACCACGATCTCCCTGCCGGGACGGGTGCGCCACCACGAGTTGGGATGGAAATCCTTGGTGGAGCTGGCGGCGAAAGAATAGCGGATGTCTCCGGAAGTCCAATCGTCGAAGATGCGGCTCGCCCGACGGGTATGGAAATCCGAGGTAACGATGATGGCGTGCTGGACGCGGCGAGAGCGAAGTTCCTGGTCGACGATGCGCGACTCTTCCTGGGTCGAGTCCGCTTCCATACAGAATGCCTCGACGGCCTCGGGACTGCCGCCTCGGGCGATGGCGAAGTCGCGTCCGAGTTCGCATTCGCTGGATTCATAGAGCGAATAGGAACCGTTGACGAGCATGCGCGGCGCCAGACCCGCTTGGAGAAGACGCAGTCCCTCCTCGACGCGGCGTCCCGAGCCGTCGCCGGCGAGGACGACGATAACGTCCGCGGCGTCTAGAGGATCTGTGCGAATCAAAAACGTAGCAAGCCCAGGCGCCCAGAAGTCTGAGGTTAGAAATACGACGCCGGCGATCAGCACTGCGGCCGTGAGAATGCGTAACGCTCGCATGTCGGCTGAGCCGTGTGGCGTCTTGAAGCCGTGACTTTCTATATTAACCGAGCTTGGGGGCTGCACCTGGGCGCAGGGCGGAGTGCATCCGTTATGCTTGAGGGTTCTCGCTAGGGGCAGCGCGCCGCTCCGATGGAAGATCTTCCCGTTACCGTCCGCCTGTTTGTCCTGTTCCTATTGCTGGCGGTAAACAGCTTTTTTGCCGCCGCCGAAGTAGCGCTCGTCTCGGTGCGACGGACGCGTATGCGTCAATTGGCGGATGCGGGCAGCGCGCGGGCATTGCTGGTGTTGAGGTTGCTTGAGGAGCCCGACCGGATGCTGTCGGCCACCCAGCTGGGCGTCACCTTGGCGAGCTTGGGCTTGGGCTGGGCCGGTGAGGAGACGGTTTACGGACTGCTTCAGCCGCTGCTGGACCGCGTTCTGTCGGAAGACATGGTACAGCTTGGGCACGTGATTAGCTTCGCGTTTTCGTTTTCCGCCATCACTTTCTTGCACATGGTGCTGGGCGAGGTGGTTCCCAAGAATCTAGCGATGGAGCGGTCCGAGCGGCTGGCGCTGGCAGTGGCCAGGCCGTTGGAATATTTCGCCACGGCGACGGGTCTATTTGTCTCGGCGGTGCGCGGCACGGCTGAAAGGCTCTCTAGGCTAATCGGCTTAAAGCTCTCGGGCGGCGAAGACGGATTTACCGCGGAAGAACTGAAGCTGATTGTCAGCGTCAATAAGAAGCAGGGCGAACCGGCTCAACGGCAGGAGGAGATGATCCACCGAGTCATCGATTTCTACGATCTGATCGTGCGGGAGATCATGGTTCCGAGACAGGAGATGGTGGCGTTGCCGTCGAATGCCGGAGCGGATCAGGTGATCGACACGATCGTGCGTACACGGCACTCGCGAATTCCGATCTATGAGGAATCCGTAGACAACGTCATTGGCGTGATTTATGCCAAGGAAGTTTGGACGTTCGTGCAGAAGATTCGCCGGTGGCAGGCCTTGGCGCGACCCGCGCCGACATTCAAGTTGCGCTCTTTCGTGCAGCCGATAGAGTTTGTCCCGGAGACCAAACTGCTGCATGAGCTGCTGACGGAGTTCCAGGAACGGCGGTTCCAGATGGCCATGATCGTCGACGAGTTCGGCACGGTTGTCGGTTTGGCGACGATTGAGGACGCGCTGGAGCAAATCGTGGGCGAGATTCGCGAGGAGCACGAACTGGCCGAAGCCCTGCAGGCGCTGGATGGGCCGTTAGAGTTGGACGGCATCATGAATATTCGGGACCTTGAGACGCGATACAAGATCCAATTGCCGTACGATGCGGGCTTTGAGACTTTGGCGGGATTTATGTTGAGTCGACTGGGACACATCCCGACGGCGGGCGAGTCGGTGGAGTTCGAAGGACGCAAGTTTACCGTCTTGCAGATGGAGCGGAACCGGATATTCCGAGTACGTATCGACTTGCCGCAAGCTCCAGAGACCGAAGAGCCCGCGGAGGGCGCAGAGGACGCGTGAGCGTCTGACCGTTATGTGGCAGAAGTGGAAGATTACGGTGATTATTCCGTGTCTCAACGAGGAACAGGGCGTCGAGCAAGTGTTGCGGCGGATGCCGCCTTATGTCGACGAAGTCATCGTTGTGGATAACGGCTCGACCGACCGAACGGCGGACGTCGCGGCATCGTACGGCGCGAAGGTGGTTCGCGAGGATATTCGCGGTTACGGGAGGGCCTACAAGCGGGGTTTTTCGGAAGCGACGGGCGATGTGATTATCACGCTGGACGGCGATCATTCGTACCCGGTGGACGCCCTGTCGTATCTGTTGAGCGCTTTTGAGCATTTGGACGTTGATTTTTTGAACGCCTCGCGGTTTCCGGTGCGCAAACGAAACTCGATGAGCTTCAAGCACAAGTTCGGCAACTGGGTGCTGTCGCTGACGATGTCGATTCTGTTTCTGCGCTGGGTGCGGGATTCGCAGTCGGGAATGTGGGTCTTCAAGCGATCGATTCTCAAGAAGATCCGCTTGGACTCGGATGGGATGCCGTTCTCGGAAGAGATCAAGGTTGAGGCGATCAAGCATCCGCAGCTGACGTTTGACGAGATTCCCGTGATGTACTCGTCGCGGCTCGGCGAGATCAAGTTGCAGCCTTATCGAGACGGTGTTCGCAATTTGGCCTTTCTGTTTCGCAAGCGTTTTCAATTTTCGAGGCGCTAGTGGCGCAAAAGGGTTCGTACAACGAGTTTGCGGCCTACTACGACGTCTATTGGGCGAGGGGGTACCTGCGCGACTTCGCGGAGGGGTTGGAGGAGGCGATTTTGCCGCTTATTCCGCCCGAAGCCCGGGTTTTGGACCTGTGCTGCGGTACGGGGCGCCTGGCGGGCTGGCTAAGCGCGCGCGGATTCGACGTAACCGGCTTGGACAACTCCACCGCGATGTTGGCGGTCGCACGATTGAATGCGCCCGATGCGGCATTCGTCGAGGCCGATGCGCGGTCGTTTTCGCTGCCGCAACGAGTGGACTTGGCGCTGTCGACATTTGACAGCGTTAATCATTTTGCTTCGCTCGACGAGTTGGAGCAGGTGTTCGATTGCGTTCGTGCGGCGCTGTCTGACGACGGGCTGTTTTGTTTCGATTTCATTACGAAGGAAGGATTCGAATACGCCGGTGATGAGACCTATGCCGCTGTGGGCGAAGATCACGTATGTATTTCGCAATCGGCATGGAACAGCGAGGCGGGGCGAGGCGTTTCGTTGCTGACTGTTTTTGAGCGCCAGGGGGACCTGTGGCACAGGACGGACGCCGAAGTCCCGGAATACTGCCACGAGCAAGGCGAGATTGAGCGCCGGCTCAAGCGAGCAGGCTTCGCTCGGCCGCGCGTCTTCGATGCCGTGGAGGATTTCGGCATGCCGCACGGGGACGGACGGCTCTTCCTGCTGGCGAGGCCGCGCTAGTTGCTACACTAGCGCTTCGATTTTGCAGGTGTGAGGGGCAAATGGCTAACAATACGAAAGTTGTGAAGTATGTGAGAGTTCGCCTGGGCAAGACCGTTTCTTACGGCGTGTTGGAAGGCGATACGGTGCGCCTGATCGAGGGCGACCTATTTGGCGAGCGCAAGCCGTCCGGTGAATCGGTCGCTCTCAAAGATGTGGCGCTGTTGCGGCCATGCGAACCCACGAATGTGCTGTGCGTGGGGTTGAACTATGCCAGTCATCTGCAAGGGCGCGAGGCGCCGAAGCATCCTGCGATCTTCTATAAGCCGCTGTCTGCGCTGCAGGATCCGGAAGGTCCGATCGAGATTCCGCTGGACTCGAAAGATCTGCACGGCGAAGCCGAAGCGGTCATCGTGATCGGGCGCAAAGCAAGGCATGTGGCCAAGGAAGAAGCCGCAGACTACATTTTCGGCTACACCTGCGGGAACGACGTCTCCGAACGCAACTGGCAGAACGGTTCGATGGGCGACCCGGCGGACCGCCAATGGTGGCGGGCCAAGGGCTCTGACACTTTCGGGCCGTTCGGGCCGTGCATCGTGACCGGCTGGGACTACCGGCCGAGCCGCATTCAAGGTCTGGTGAACGGCGAGGTGGTGCAGTCGCAATTGTTGAGCGATTTGATATTCGATCCGGCGACTTTGGTGAGCTTCGCCAGCCGCTACTTGACCCTGCTGCCGGGCGATGTGATCTATACCGGAACGCCGGGAAAGACGAAGGCGATGAAGCCGGGCGATGTGGCGGAGGTGGTGATCGAGGGGATTGGGACGCTGCGCAATCCGGTCATCGCCACGCTCGAGTAGAGCGGGACGTGTAGGATAAGCGTTGCATACGGGAGAAGTCAGTCTTGCATCCGATTGAGTACGAGTGTCCGCAAACTCTAGAAGACGCCGTGTCGCTGTTCCGCCGACACGGCGACAACGCCCGCGCGCTGGCCGGCGGCACCGATCTGCTGGTGCAGATGAAGGCTGGCCGGCGGCGGCAGGGGGTCGTGATCGACATCAAGAAGATCCCCGAGATGAACGCGATTACCTATGACCCGGTGAAGGGATTGACTCTGGGCGCGGCGGTCGCCTGCTACAAGATTTACGGCAACGAGGCCGTGCGGGCGCGCTACCCCGGGTTGATCGACGTGGTCGAGATCATTGGCGGCACGCCGATTCAGGGGAGGGCGACGGTGGGCGGCAACCTTTGCAACGCCGCTCCAAGCGCCGATGCAATCCCGGCGCTCATCGCGTATGGGGCTGTCTGCCACATCGTTGGACCTCAGGGCGTGCGGCATATTGCGGTTGAGGATTTCTGCACAGGGCCTGGCAAGAACGTATTGGACTCAAGCGAGATCTTGGTGGCGCTGCACTTGCCGCCTCCGCCGCCTCATTCCGGAGCGGCGTATCTACGGTTCATCCCGCGCAACGAGATGGATATCGCCGTCGCCGGCGTGGGCGCCTCGCTTGAGGTGGTCAACGGGAAGTTCCATGCGGTGCGCATAGCGTTAGCGTCGGTGGCGCCGACGCCGGTATTCGTCACGGAAGCGGGCGCCGCGCTTGAGGGCAAGCCGGCGAATGCGGAATCCATACAGTTAGCGGCGAACCTGGCCAAGGCGGCGGCGCAGCCGATTAGCGACATGCGCGGCACTGCCGAGTATCGCCGTCATCTGTGCGAGGTGCTAACGCGGCGCGCATTGCAAACCGCTTTGGACCGGGCGCTGGACAACTAGACGAGGCCAAGATACATGGCGAAGAATTCCAAGACCTACGTTCAGACGACGATCAACTCCGAACACGCCGAGTTCCTCTGCGAGCCGCGGCAGACGTTGCTGGAAGTGCTGCGCGACGTATTGGATTTGACCGGTACGAAGGAAGGTTGCGGCGACGGCAACTGCGGCGCGTGCACGGTGATGATGGACGGTCGGCTCGTGTTGTCGTGCTTGACGTTGGGAGTTGAGGCAGCCGGCTCTGAGATCACCACGATCGAGGGAATAGCCGGAGGCCGCGAGTTGCATCCGATCCAACAGTGCTTCCTCGAAGACGCCGCGCTGCAGTGCGGCATCTGCACGCCGGGGTTCATTGTGGCGACAAAGGCTTTGCTGGAGAAGAATCCCGACCCCAGCGAGCACGAGATTCGCTTTTGGTTGGCGAATAACCTGTGCCGCTGCACGGGCTACGACAAGATCGTTCGCGCCGTGCAGGATTCGGCCAAGAAAGTGCGCGAACATGCTGCGGAGGTCACCGCCTGATGAGTACTACGATCGATCCCAAGACCATCGCCAAGCAGCCGTCGAACGGCAGCAACGGAGCAGGCGGCCACGACTCGCAGCGGAACATGATTCTCGAAGGCGAGAAGTGGCGCGTCTTGGGCACGCGGCCCATCCGCCATGATGGAGCCGACAAGGTCACTGGACGGGCGCTTTACGGCGCCGACATTCGGCTGGTCGGCATGGTCTACGGTTCGGTGGTACGCAGTCCCCACGCGCATGCGCGGATTATCTCGATCGACACGAGCGAGGCCGAGAAAGCTCCGGGCGTGTTGGCGGTAGTGACCGCAGCTGATTTTCCGGAAGACGACCCCGCGCGGCTGGTGAACATGGGCGAAGGGCCTGTCCCGCTGTCCTACGCTCGCGGCAACATTCTCGCGTCAGGCAAGGTGCTCTACAAGGGCCACGCCGTGGCCGCTGTGGCCGCATTGACGTCGGGCGACGCCGCCGAGGCGGCCAGAAAGATTCGCGTGGAGTATGAACCGCTGCCGTCGGTGGCGACGACGCAGGAGGCAATGGCTGAAGGCGCGCCGATCTTGCACGACGACATGTTTACCGATGACATGGGCAAGCGGTCGAAGAAGCCGTCGAACGTTGCCGAGCACTTCCGCTGGGAGATGGGCGACGTCGAAGCCGGGTTCGCCAAGGCGGACGTGATTGTCGAACGCGAGTTCGATACCGCGACCGTTCATCAAGGTTATATCGAGCCGCAGAACGCCACAGCGCTGTGGAACAACGACGGGCGTCTGCAGATCTGGACTTCGACACAGGGCGCGTTCAATGTGCGCCAAGCCACGGCCACGATCTTGAACATGCCGGTGTCGCAAATCAAAGTGACGCCGATGGAGATCGGCGGAGGCTTTGGCGGAAAGATCCCGGTTTACCTGGAGCCGGTGACGGCGCTGCTTTCGAAGAAGACCGGTAGGCCGGTGCAAGTGGTGATGTCGCGACAGGACGTCTTCGAAGCCACCGGCCCTACGCCGGGTTCGCACGTGCGCGTGAAGATGGGGGCCACCAAGGACGGTCGCATCGTCGCCGGGGAAGCGTGGCTCGCTTATGAGGCGGGAGCATATCCGCCGTCGTTTGTGAAGCCGGGCGCGATGTGCGTTCTGTCGTGCTATGCGATTGAGAACCAGCGCGTGGACGGCTATGACGTTGTCGTCAACAAGCCGGCCACGGCAGCGTATCGCGCTCCGGGTTCGCCGAATGCAGCGTTCGCCTCCGAGAGCGTGGTGAATGAGTTGGCCGAGAAACTCGGCATGGACCCGATCGAATTTCGCCTAAAGAATGCCGCCAAGGAAGGCGTGCGGCGCGTCGATGGTCCCAAGTATCCGCGGATCGGGTTGGTGGAAGTGCTGGAGGCGATGAAAGCGCACCCGCATTACAAGGCGCCCATCGAGGGCGAGAACGTCGGCCGCGGAGTTGCCGTGGGTTTCTGGTTCAACGCTGGGCTGGAGTCGAGCGTCTCGATCAGCGTCAACGATGACGGTTCGGTCAGCTTGGTGGAAGGCTCAACCGATATCGGCGGAACGCGGACTTCAATTTCGATGCAAGCAGCCGAGGTGCTGGGCATCGCTGCCGAGAATGTGCATCCCACGGTTGCCGATACGGATTCGGTTGGATTCACGGCGGTCACCGGCGGCAGCCGGGTGACTTATGCCACGGGTATCGCGGCGCACGACGCGGCTCAGGACGTTGTCCGGCAGATGAAGGAACGCGCAGCGTTGCTGTGGGGCGTCGAAGCGGCTGCAGTGAAGTTTTCGGACGGCGAGTTCAGCAGCGGCGGCGAGTCGATATCTTTTTGCGACTTAGCTGCTCAATTGAGCGAAACGGGCGGGCCCGTCGTCGGGCGCGCGACGGTCAATCCGAAAGGCGTGGGCGGTTCCTTCGCCGGGGATATCGTCGATTTGCGCGTCGACCCGGAAACCGGCAAGACGGACGTGCTGCGCTTCACAGTCTTTCAGGATGCGGGCAAGGCCATTCACCCAAGCTATGTCGAAGGCCAGATGCAAGGCGGCAGCGCACAAGGAATTGGCTGGGGTTTAAATGAAGAGTATTTCATGGACTCCGCCGGCGTCATGCGCAACTCCAGCCTGTTGGATTACCGCATTCCGACGTGCTTGGACTTGCCGATGATCGACACCTGCATCATCGAAGTGCCCAATCCGGGACATCCGTTCGGCGTGCGCGGAGTCGGCGAGGCCAGCATCGCGCCTCCCACGCCGGCACTGGCGGATGCGATTTACCATGCGGCCGGAGTTCGGCTGCGGCGGCTGCCCATGAATCCGGTGCGGATCATGGAAGCTCGCTGGGCCCAAAGCTCAAGCTAGATGCCCTGAAGCCCGCTGCGCGGGCTTGCTGTGGGCAGCGCACTCTAGTTCGTCGGTTGCGGCTTTGACCCGCATTCCAGTTGCGCGGAGCCGTCTTGGCTAGTAGTCATAGGGCATAGTACGCAGCGTTGATCCGGGCCGCTGGATGCTAGAGTCGAGCCGGGCGGCCCTTCCCAAGAAGTCAGGTTGATTCGAGGGAGATTGTTGCCGCCGACCGATGTTTCTGATCCGAGGCGCTCAGCAAGTGGTGACGATGCGCGGCGTGTGCCCTAGGCGCGGTCCGGCGATGTCTGACTTGGGCGTCATCGCCGATGGAGCCGTGCTGATCGACGGCGAATCCATCGTGGAAGTCGGGCAGTCCAGGCGACTAGAGAATTTAAGGATTGCCCGGCAAGCGCGCGTCATTGACGCGACGGGCAAGGTGCTGTTGCCGGGATTGATCGATGCGCACAGCAGGCCGCTCTTCGAACGCACGGAGGATTGGTCGCGTTTCTTTGGTGCAGGTTCTGGGCTGGGAGCTCAACGCAAGCGGCAAATTACCGCGCTGCGGTCTCCGCGTACGTTGTTGGCAGCCGCTCGCCACTGGACGTATGAGATGGCCGCCTGCGGAACAACCACGGTGGAGTTGCGAACCGACGGACGCTATGACGCTGCGCGACGCGAACTGCGCACCGTTTCGCTCCTGTCAGGCGACCCCATCGATGCGGCCGCGACTTTTTCGACGGGACTGTCGGGATCCAACGTCGACGGACGGGATTTCGATGACGTTGCGGATTGGACATCGCGCAACGGCGCCGCTTACGCCTGCGAGATACCTTGCGGCTCGGGAGGCCTACGAGGCGAGGCGGCGAAACGCCTGGCCGACACGGCGCGATCCGCCGGGCTGCGTGTCAAGTTGCTAACGGGCAGAACGGCGCCGCGGTCGATCGGCGTCCTCGCCCAGGATATAGGAGCTTTGAGCGTGGACATCGAGGGCGCCATGGACCCCGAGAGCGTCGCACTTCTTGGGCCGTCGCAGTCCATCGCAACGCTGCTGCCCGGTCTGTCGCAGAGTATGCAAACCGGCTATCCGCCGGGCCGAGAGTTGATTGACCATGGGGGTGCGGTTTGCTTGGCAACGGCATTCGGACCGGACTCTTGTCCTTCGCTGAGTTTGCCGATGATGATGACGCTGGCCTGTCGTACGATGGCCTTGACGGCGGAAGAGGCGATCACCGCCTGTACTCTCAACGCGGCCGCGGCGATGGCCCGCCAAGAAACGATCGGGTCCATCGAGCCCGGCAAGCGCGCGGATTTGGCCGTATTCAGCGTGCCCGACTACCGCCTAATCCCTCACTATTTTGGCTTCAATCTTTGCGCGATGACGATTCGACGCGGCAAGATCATTTATCGCGGGGCGACCGCGCCATGCGCCGCTCCGCTTCGATCAAGGCTAGCCTAGAAGATGGCTTCCATCCTGGAATGCGTTCCGAACTGCTCCGAGGGCCGCGATGCGGCCTTTGTTGAGGATGTTCGCGAAGCTGTGAGCCGGTTTCACGGCGTCGCGCTGTTGGACTTCACCGCGGACCCCGATCATCATCGTTCGGTTTTTACCATGGCGGGGGCGCCGAACGCTGTGAGTGAGGCGATGTTCGCGGTCGCTAGGCTGGCCGTGGAGCGAATCGACCTGCGTTCCCATAGGGGAGAACATCCGCGGATGGGGGCGCTGGACGTGGCCCCATTTGTGCCGCTCGGAGAGATGAGCAAGGCGGAAGCGATTGAAGCCGCACGGCGATTTGCGCAGCGGCTGTGGGAAGAGTTGCGCGTTCAGTCGTACTTCTACGGTCTCGCGGCAACGACGCCCGCGCGCGAGCGGCTTGAGGATGTGAGACGCGGCGGATTCGAGGCATTGCTGGCGAACAACCCTTCCAGGAGGCCGGATGTGGGCGGCCCTTCGGTTCATCCCACGGCAGGCGCGACGGCCGTGGGCGTGCGCAAGCCGTTAATTGCCTGGAATATCGAACTCGCCACCGCTGACGTCGCGCCCGCCAAACGCATTGCTCGATTGATTCGCGAGTCTTCAGGCGGACTGCCTGCGGTGAAAGCGCTCGGATTGGCGTTGCCGACCAGGGGCGCAACGCAGATCTCGATCAATCTGGTCGACTACGAACGAACCGCGCCGCGCCAGGTTTTCGACCGCATCTGTGAGCTGGCGACGGCTGAGGGCGTACCGGTGGTCGACACGGAGTTGATCGGATTAATTCCGCGGCAGGCCCTCGGCCAAGACGGCGGCGAGGGCCTCAGAATCCGCGGCTTCCACCCGCTGATGGTTCTCGAGGATCGCATCGAGCAGGCGCTTGGCGTCCGCTTGAGCTAGTCGATATCGAAGTTTTCGCGCGCCAGAGTGACATCGCTCTTGACGATAACGCCGGCGCCGAAGAACTGCTCCAACTCCTGGAGATAGGTGTTCGAACGAGACTTCAACTCCTTGGCGACATCCGGATTACAGCGCACCACGACGCCGCGCTCGGCGTTCTGCTTTTTACCGATGCGTCGCGCTTCGCCGAGCAAGTTGTAAATCACGGTGGGAACGCTCTTGACTTGGCCCGAACCCTGGCAGGCAGGGCAGGGAGAGCATAGGGCGCGTTCCAGCGACTGCTTGACGCGCTTGCGAGTGATCGCCACTAAGCCAAAGTCATTAAAGGCCAGCGTCTTCGAAGGCGCGCGATCGCTGCGCATCGCCGCTTCGAGCGCCAGCGCCACTTTCTTGCGATTCGCCCGGTCATCCATGTCGATGAAATCGACTACGATGATTCCGCCCAGATCGCGAAGGCGCATCTGACGGACAACCTCTTCGGCCGCCTCCAAGTTCGTCTTGACGATCGTATCCTCCAGCCGGTCCGACTTGCCGACGTACTTGCCGGTATTGACGTCGATGGCTACCAGCGCCTCGGTTTGGTTGATAACCAGGTAGCCGCCGGACTTCAGCCACACTTTGGGCTTGAGGGCCTTCTCGAGTTCTTGGGTAATGTTGAACTTGTCGAAAATCGGCGTGTCGCGGGTATAGAGTTTGACGCGGTCGAGCAAGTCGGGCTGGAAGCGCTCGACGAATCGCACCACGCGCTCGTACTCGTCTTCAGAATCGACCCAGATCGTCTTATAGCCCAGGCCGAGATGATCGCGCAGAATACGTTCGACGATGTCGAGGTCGGCGTGCAGCAGGGCGGGAGCGGGACGCTTCTCCGCCTTCTCCTTGATGCCCTTCCACAGATTCGCGAGGAAGGTGACGTCGGCGACTAAATCCGCCTCTTCCGCGCCCTGACCAGCCGTTCGGACAATGAAGCCGCCGGGGAACCCTTCGCTGCTCTCTTTGATGATGCGCCGCAGCCGGTTGCGCTCGGCTTCAGATCCAATCTTGCGCGAGATGCCTGTGTGCGCCACGGTGGGCATGTAGACGACGAATCGTCCCGGCAGCGCCACATGCGATGTGATGCGCGCGCCTTTCTTCCCCAGCGGTTCCTTGGCTACTTGGACGATGATCTCTTGACCCGGCTTGAGCAGATCGGAGATGCGGACTCCCGAGTCTTCGAATTCGGGTTTTGGCTCTTCGCGCGGCGTCGGCACAGACTTGGGCTCCGCCTCGACCTCAGCCGTCTCCGCGGCTTCTTCCCGTTGGCGCCCGCCTCTGCCGCGCCGGCGGCGTCCACGGCGGCCTCGGCGCAAAGGCTGAGAGTCGCCCCGGTCACGCACAGACGCTTCGGCCGGCGCCGGCTTGGGCTCGCCATCCTCCTGTTCTTCGGCGGCGGCAGGCTCGGGCTCCGACTCTTCTTCGCGGCCCTCGTCCGAGTCTGAGTCTGCATCGCCGCCGACGGCGATTTCGTCGCTGCCGGCCGATTCCTCGGGTTCCTCCGACGACGGTTCTTCAGCGGGCAGATCTTCGACATCCTCCGCGTCGGGCGCTTCCACAGCGTGCTCTTCTTCCGGGGGCTGTTCGTCCGAATCCGCCTCTTCCTCCCACTCTTCTAGCCAAGCGGCTTTTTCGTTCTCTTCCACATCCGCCCGATTTCGGGCGCCTTCATACTTGGCCAGAGATTCGCCGGGCAGCAATTCAAAGCTGGGTGCGGGGGAATCGTCGTCCTCATCCTCGGCCTCCTCCTCAGCGGGCGAGTTGCCGTCGGTCTGCTGATCGAGTTGGGCGAATTTGGCTTCGGGAAGGCCTGAAGAGCCGCGGCCCTTGCGGCGCCGGGAGCGACGCCCGCGTCGCCGGCGGCGATCGCCGTCGGCTGACTCGGCCGAATCCGCCTCGGCATCCAATTCGTCGTCGGACTGTGTCGGGGCAACCTTATCCGCCGATGACGCCTTCGGCTCGACCAGGACCTCGTCATCATCGTCGCGTTCGCCGCTTTCTAAGTGCTCTGTTTCATCAACGATGTCGGTGACGTAGAGGAATGCGTCCCGTTCCAGCCCGATCTTGACGAAGGCGGACTGCATGCCCGGGAGCACGCGGTTGACGCGGCCTTTATAGATACCGCCGGCGATGGCGTGTTCCGTCGCTCGCTCGACGTAGATTTCGCTGAGGCGGTCGTCTTCGAGGATGGCGACGCGAGTTTCGTGAGGCGTTGAAGAGACTACAAGTTCTTTCGACACCAGGGACCTCCGTGGTCACAGAGTCCCGGCGAGCAGATTCGCAGACAGTTCTAAAGCTGTGAAAGCAAAACCTCTGTCGGCTGCCTTCCCAGCCGCCGGCCTGCTTTCCTGCGTTGCAACGATCGCCCCGCGGCATCGAAGTCAACTTAACGATCAGTACCTAAGCGGAACCCTCCCAGCCGAAACGGCTCAGGGCTCAACGCCTACCAGCTCTCTAGATCCGCAAGCGCGCCTGCTCAAACCGGGCGCCTGTCAAACAAAACAAAAAACCTTGCGCTGTTCCCGTAGGACAAGCGCGAAAAATCTCAGTTGGTGAATCGCCGAATCCGGACGTTGTTTACCAATCCCAGCAGCATGAACACGGTAAGCGTATTCGAGCCGCCATAGCTCATCAGAGGAAGCGGCATGCCCGTGACCGGCATCTTGTTGACAACCATCCCGATATTCACCGTTATCTGGAAAAGCAACAATGCCGCTACTGCCATACAAATCTGCATCCCAGCAGGATCGGCGGCAGTCTGCGCGTTGTTGACGATTCTCATCAACAAGCCAAAGTATAGCGCCAGAGCGATCAGTACGCCCACGAACCCGGTTTCTTCGGCGTAGGACGCGAAAACGAAATCCGTATGGGCCTCGGGCAGAAAGCGCAGTTGAGTCTGCGTGCCGTGAGCGAATCCTTGCCCCCAGATTCCGCCCGAACCAACGGCAATTTTCGATTGCAGCGCCTGATATCCCTTGCCGCGGGGGTCCGCTTCGGGGTTCATGAAGGAAGTGACGCGATCCTTCTGGTAGTCAGACATCAGGAGCCAACCCGCCGGGGCCGCCAGCGCGGCGGCGATCAAGCCGATCACGATGAACTTTCGCGGCACACCGCACAGAAAGACGCCTGCGCCGAGTATCGGCAGATAGCTTAAGGCCGTGGACAGGTTCGGTTGCTGCAGCACTAACACCAATGGAATGAAGAATATGGCGCAAGCCGTCCCGAGCGGCCGGATGCCGAGCCTTCCCTGAGGAAGGTCGGAGAACAACTTGGCGACCAGCAGCACCAGCATGACCTTGGCGAACTCAGAGACCTGCAGGTTAGCGAGCCCAGGGATTGGCAGCCAACGGCGGGAGCCGTTGATGACGGGCGCAAACATCAGCACGGCGACGAGCCCGGCCAAAGTCAGAACATACAGCGTGGGAGACTGCTGTACCAACCAGTGGTAGTCGATCGACGACGCGATCCACAGCAACAGCAGGCCGAAGCCGATCCAAAGGAGTTGGCGCAGATGCAGGTCATCGAGCGGCGTATTGCGGGTGGCGCTATAGACCTCGAGCACCCCGAGACCGGCGATCACCAGCACCCCTATCAGCAGCGGCCAGTCGAAATCACGCCAGGAGAAACGCTCGTTCACTGGAACCTCTCGGCGGTTTCTGTCCGCGGCCTATCTGGAATCATCGGAGACGGGTTTTCCGGCTTGCGGGGTGCGCGGCGGTCCTGCTTGTCGAAATAAGCTTTCATCACGTCCCGTGCAATCGGCGCGGCCCAGGCGCCGTGTTCGCCGTTTTCAAATAGCACGGCCACGGCGATCTCGGGCGCCTCGCACGGGGCGAAGCCGACGAACCAAGCGTCATCCAACAGCCGGGGATCATTATTTTCGAAGGCCAGCGACCGGGAGATTCTCTGGGCTGAGCCGGTCTTGCCGCAGATCGAGCGGCCCGGAATCTTGGCCCTGCCTCCGGTGCCGCCGTCATTCACAACGCGCCAAAGTCCGCGGATGATCGGGTCAAGTTCGTGCGGTTGGACATCGATCTTGTCCGGGGCGGAAGGATTATAGTTGGGCAGCAGCCGGGCCGCCTCCTCATCGGGTATCAGGCGAGGGCGATGCCAGACGCCGCCCATGGCCAGACCGCCGATGGCGTGCGCCGCCTGCAAGGGCGTCACCGTCAGCGCCCCCTGCCCAATGGAGACGGAAATCGTTTCGCCCGCATACCATTTGTCGCGGAAAAACCTCAGTTTCCATTCGCTGGAAGGGACAATTCCTTCGGCCTCTCCCGGCAGGTCTATTCCGGTGGCTCGGCCGAAACCGGCCAACTCCGCATATTTGGCGATGCGGTCGATGCCCAACTCCTTGCCGAGATTGTAGAAATAGACGTCGCAGGAATCCCGCAAGGCTTGCTCCATGCTGACCCACCCGTGCCCGCCCGGTTTGTGGCAGCGGAAGTAGCGGCCATAGAAGGTCGCGCCGCCGCTGCAAAAGACCTGGAAATCCTGGTTGACGACCTCTTCCATCAATCCCGCTAATGCGACGAACGGCTTGAAGATGGAGCCGGGCGCTAGTTGGGCTTGAATCGCCCGATTGAGCATGGGCTTATCGAGATCGCCGGTCACGGCTCGCCAATCATCGGCGCTCACGCCGCCGACAAACTTATTGACGTCAAACTCCGGCTTGGAGGTCATGGCCAGAATCTCGCCGTTTCGGGGGTCTAGAGCGACCACCGCGCCGCGCCGTGCGCCCATGGCCAAGTCGGCGACGACTTGCAGATCGAGATCGATCGTTAGTCGCAGAGTTTCGCCGGCCTCGGCCTCCTCGCGGTTCAGGTCACGAACGCGTCGCGAGCGGCTATCGACCAGCACGAGGCGCCGGCCGTCGCGCCCGACTAGGAAGTCGTTGTAACGGCGCTCGACTCCGGCCTTGCCGACGTCAGCCCCTGCATCATGGAGCACGAACTCTTCTAAGTTCAGCTCGGACTTGCTGATTTCGCCCACATAGCCGAGCACATGAGCCGCCATGCCGTTCAGCGGGTAGCGCCGTCGAGGGGTGCGAATCAACTCCAATTCGGGTAACTGCTCGCGGTGAGCTTCCAGAAAAGCCACATCGGCGATCGGCAGATTATCCTTGAGGACGATCTGCTCATAGTCGGGACCGGACTGCGCCTTGAGGTCGCGGAAGCGCCGCTCCAGACTCTCGTAGGGAATCTGCAATCCCTCGGCGATGAGCGCCATGTTCTCCTCGCGTGCGGCGTCGCGCGATAGCCTGACCTGGAAGGTCTGAGTGTTGTCGACGAGCACGCGGCCGTCGCGGTCGAGGATTCGTCCGCGAGGCGCTGGAATCGGCAGAGCTTTGATGCTGTTCAGTTCGGCTCGCTCCGCATAGATTTCCGGGTCCTGTACCTGCAACTGCCAGAAACCGGTCAGCAGCCAGAGGAAAATCGCAGCGACGACGTACTGATAGATCGAAGTCTCGACGTCCCGCGAAGCTGGCCGATGGCGATGCTCGAAGTTCATTAGGCCACCGGCGTCATCCTATCGAACATTCGGTATAGCGGCAGGGCCAAGCCGGCATGGACCACGGCCAAGATCAACGCGCGGGGCAAATCGGCATTGACCGCGCCTCCCAACAGCGTACCGGCCAGGAACCAGAAGATGACCTGATGCGCCAGGAAGAACAGCGCCGTGAGTACGCTGCGCGCCCCCGGAAACTTGATCTCGATGTAGGAGCCAATGGCTCCCGCCGCATAGCCCGCCGATGTCTTGAGGATGCCGAACAGCCCGATCGGTCCGGACGTCAGCCCGTCCTGCGCTAGCCCCACGACGACGCCGACGCCCATGCCGACCAGTGGGGCTCTGCGGCTCAAGGCCAAGTAGACGACCGCCAGCAAAGGAAAATCCAGGACGCTGGCCTGGGGCAGGTAGAGCGGCAAGACCGTTTGGAAAAGCAGGGCCATCAGGCAGATCGCCGCGGCGGCCAGCGGGTTCAGACGAACGGCCTTGGTCCGGCGTATTGGCCCGAAGGCACTGGGCGATAGGCGGCGCGCAGCGGGCATCATGGCTGCGCCTGTCCGCCCGTATCCTCAGTCTCCTCGGCTGATAGGTCTTCGGTCGACTGCGGCGGCGGTGCAGGCGTCTCAGCCGGTTCGCTTGCCGAATCGATACTCAAGTTAAAATTCGGCGGACGCGATCCGGGCAGTCCTTCACCGAAAATATGCCCCTGGGCTGCGCCGATTCTTTCGTATTGGCGGCGCAGTCTATCGGCATCGGTCAGATCGACATCCAGGGCAGAGGGACGCGATGTCAGCTCGCTCTCGATGCCGTCTTCGGCATCTGACGTCGGGGGCAATAGCGTCGTGGGCTGCTGCGGCTCGCCGCGTTCAGGTAATGCCTGATGTACGCCCACGGTGACCACCAGAACTTCATCTAGACGATCCAGCTTGGCGAAAGGCCGGACCAGGATGGTTTGAGAATCGGCGGACTGTTCCAGTCCGACAACTTCGCCGATCGGAAGACCCTTAGGGAAGATGCGGTCGGCGCCGGATGTGTAGACCTTCTCGCCGATTCGCACCGGAACGTCCGGGTTGATGTACTCAAGACGACAGTCTCTGCCGCCGGCGCCTTTGAGCACGCCGCGGACTCGGGTGTCCTCGAGAATGGCGCCCACGGCTGCGTCGACATCGTTAATCAATACGATCAGCGATGAGCTAGAGTGTGCCGCTTGGATCCGGCCCACGACCCCTTCGGAAGTAATCACGGCCATTCCGGCGGCCACGCCGTCAGCGGAGCCCTTGTCAATGATGAGTTCCCTAGCGGCGGCCGAAGCTCCCCCGCCGACAACCTCGGCGAGCAAGGTGCTGGAGGAGAGATCGGCTTGGTAGCCGACCAGCTTGCTTGATCGCTCGATCCGCCCCAACTGCCGTTCTAGGGACTGCTTCTGAATGCGCAGCATGTCGAGCTCGGCACGCAGCTCTTCGTTTTCGGTGCGCGCTCCCACCAGCCAGACGTACTCCCGCCACGTATCGGCGCCATATTCGATGACGCCGTGGATTCCTTGATTAAAGGGAGCAAGAAGGCCGACGGTCCACGTTTGCAATAGACTGCTGCCGTCTTCCTGCCGAACTTGGTAGCCAAGCAGTACCAACTGGGAAAACAACGCAGCGATTAAGACTGCGATGTTGCGATAACGCAAGAATAGGTCCACTTTCGGCTATTCCAGTTGCTGTGAGATCCTCCGCAACAAAGGGAAGTCGCTCAGCATCTTTCCGGTGCCGAGCACGACTGATGCAAGGGGGTCTTCAGCAATCGACACGGGCAACCCGGTCTCTTCTCGAATTCTAACGTCTAAATTGCGCAGCAAAGCGCCGCCGCCAGAGAGTACGATGCCGCGGTCAGAGATATCGGCGCTCAACTCGGGAGGAGTGCGCTCTAAGGCGACACGGATGGCGTTCATGATCGTCCCCACGCAGTCGCCCAACGCTTCGCGAATTTCCGAATCGTCGACGGTCACCGTGCGCGGCACGCCCTCGATAAGATTGCGGCCCTTGAGTTCCATCGTCAAAGGTTTCTCGAGCTTGTAAGCGGAGCCGACCTCGATCTTTACGCGCTCCGCGGTCCTTTCGCCGATCAGCAGGTTGTACTTGCGTTTGAGGTAGCTGATGATCGCGGCGTCCATTTCGTTGCCGGCCACACGAACGGACCGTGAATAAACGATGCCCGACATCGAAATAACGGCGACATCGGTGGTGC